>JBBRRM010000320.1:0-3710 GCA_038275915.1 Nitrospirales bacterium | reverse complement strand
CCCGATGGGCGGACACTAGATGCGGCGGAGTCTTGTTGATTAGAGCCGACGCAAACCAGTGTTTGCGCGATGTTTCAGGCCGTCACAACCATCTGTCAGGAAACATGCACGCTCATCTAGTGCTTCTTGAAATCTGAGGTTTCTTGGCCGTACGATTGCCATAGCCGGTCAAACAGCCCTAAGGAGCGGCCTTAGTGTGCGACTAATCGTGCGGAAAGGATTTCGGGCGATGGAACTCACGGACCCTTCCCTCTACATCAACCGCGAATTGAGTTGGGTTCGTTTCAACGAGCGCGTGCTCGAAGAAGCGCTCGATCAGCGCCATCCCTTGCTCGAACGAGTGAAGTTTCTTTCTATCTTCAGCAGCAATCTGGACGAGTTTTTCATGATCAGGATGTCTGGCTTGTATTGGCAATTGCAATATGGGACGGTCGAGGCCCCGCCTGACGGCATGACACCGCTGGAGGAACTCAGGACCGTTCAGCAAGCGCTCAGTCCCCTGCTCGCCCAGCATATAGAATGCTGGGAGCACGATGTACGACCGAAACTTCGAGAGGCGGGCATTCATGTCGTTCCCTATGAGGAAGCCTCCTTATCGACCAAGGAAAATCTTCGCCAATACTTCATGGAGTCAATTCTCCCGGCGCTGACTCCGTTGGCGTTCGACGCGGCGCATCCCTTTCCACATATATCCAACCTGTGCATGAATCTGGCAATCGTCGTGAAAGACGAACACGGAGAACGGTTCGCGCGACTGAAGGTGCCGCTGCTCTTTCCGCGTCTGCTTCGAATTCCCCGGGAACGGCCAGACTCCCCTCAACCGGACCCCAATGCTTCTCGATTTATCTGGATCGAGGAGATGATTGCCGCGAACCTCGACCTGCTATTCCCGAATTGCGAAATTGTGGCCGTCTATCCCTTCCGGGTGACCCGCGATGCCGACCCCGACATCGAAGAAGACGAGGGTGCCGACTTGCTATTAGCCATTCAGGAAAGCCTACGGCAGCGCCAGTTCGGATCAGCGGTGCGCCTTGAAGTAAATGATCAAATGCCTGAACATATCCGTTCGATTTTGCTTAACAATCTGCATCTCACTCCCCAGCAACTTCATGCTGTTCAAGGACCGCTCGGGCTGGCCGATCTCCTTGAACTTACTCGACTCGACCGTCCGGAACTGAAGCACCCGCCCATGCCGCACAAGGTCTCTCCGGTTCTGATGCAGTCCGACATATTCACGGCCATTCAGCAACGAGATATTCTCCTCTATCATCCATACGACAGCTTCACGCCTGTGGTGGATTTTCTTCACACCGCTGCCAGAGATCCAGATGTATTAGCCATCAAGCAAACACTCTACCGGGTAGGCCCCAATTCTCCCATCGTGCAGGCGCTCATGGATGCCCGCGCGAACGGTAAGGAAGTGGCAACCCTGGTGGAACTGAAGGCCCGGTTCGACGAAGAGAATAATATTCTCTGGGCCAAAGAGCTCGAACGAGCCGGCGTCCACGTCAGCTACGGAATGGTGGGTCTCAAGACCCACGCCAAGATATGCCTGGTCGTGAGACGAGAAGGAGATCGCCTGGTGCGATACGTCCATTTGAGCACCGGCAACTACAACCCCGCCACAGCTCGTGTCTATACCGATCTGGCCCTCCTCACGAGCAATCCCACCATTACCTCCGATGCAGCACTGTTGTTTAATGCGTTGACCGGGTATGCAGAGCATATCGACTATCGCAGCCTACTGGTCGCACCGGATGGGTTGCGTGATGGCATGCTCCAACGGATCGAACGGGTCATTGCCCGGCATCGCGATACGGGAGAAGGGGCTATCGCATTCAAGCTCAATTCGCTCACTGACCCGGCCTGCATCCAGGCACTGTATCGGGCATCACAGGCCGGAGTGACCGTCGATCTTCAAGTTCGCGGCATTTGCAGCCTCCGTCCGGGAGTAGAAGGCGTGAGCGACCATATCACCGTGACCTCCCTCGTAGGACGATTCCTCGAACATAGCCGGATCTTCTATTTTCGGTACGGTCATGATGAAGAAGTGCTGCTCGGCAGCGCAGATCTCATGCCGCGCAATCTCGACGGGCGGATCGAAATCCTATTCCCTGTCGAAGATCCAAAACTGCGCCGCGTCATTCGTGATGAGATTCTCTTCCCCCATCTCCGCGATACGAAACAGGCGCGCCGGATGGACGAAAAGGGTTCGTACAGTCGCATCGTGCCAAGGTCGACGGACCCGCCGTTTGACTCGCAGGCCTGGATGCTCGAGCATGCGGGAAGCTGGATTAGGAAAGAGTGACGGAAGGGTTCGACCTGCGGCTTGCGACATTCAGTCCTTCGAAACTGGGGGCCTTCCTAGTCGTCCTGATGTAAAAACCGATGTAGCATATAGGTACTTGAGAGTAAGCAATGGAAAAACTGTTGAAGATGCAACGGAAACGTTGTCTTCCAACACAGCCGACACATTGCGAAGTCTGAAGTAGAAGGCTCGACTCCGAAAGGTGCCGGGCCTTTGTTTTGGCTGCCGCCGCTGCGAAAGGATTTCCGTAGCCACGGATGAACACGAGATCCCGCCATGGCCGATCCAAATGCAAAACCAACGATCAGTAATAAGAAAAATTGTGGACACCAGCCATGCAGATGTTACGCCCGCGAGCACAGTTCGTACTGTAGTGAGGCGTGCGAACAGACCATATCCTCCCGCCCCGGTGCGAAGTGTCCCTGTGAGCATCCGGACTGCCAATCGGCGCAGCCTTAGAGAATGTCCTGTGTATCTGCCACACTGTCCGACTGAGCCGGATCAGGCCGGTGCTTTGAGGCATGCTCGGTCCAGGTTCCTCGAACCCAGTACCATCCTCGAGTCCAAAGGATCGTCAATCCTACAATCACCACAACCAATCTCTCGGAGTCGATCAATGGCTAACATCACGAGTTTGCATATAACCCGTTAAAGCTTGGTATCTGCGATGGGCTATTGCTTCGATGACCATGAAACCGTGTCGGATGGCATCAAACGGATTGCCCTTGAGCAGCTCGACAAGGCTGTGCAGTGCACAAGACCAAAGGCGAAGAATCAAGACGAAGCGGTTCACGATACGCGAGTAGCGTTCAAAAAATTGCGGGCGCTGTTACGTCTCGCGCGAACAAGAAGCAACGAGAAGGCCTTTTCGCAGGAGAACGCCTGTTACCGGGACGCGGCGCGGTTGCTGGCAGATGTGCGAGACACGACGGCGACGATCGCCGCATTCGATAAGCTGATCGAACATTTTTCCGATCAGCTTGCACGGAATGCCTTCGCTGACCTGCGAATGCCATTGATCAAAAAATGGAAGGAGCAGCAGTCCCAAAAGAAGCGAGCCGTGGCAGAGGTGGCCCGGATGCTTACCTCGGCCAGAAAACGGGTCACCAATTGGCCTCTAGATCACGAAGGCTTCTCCGGGTTGCGCCGAGGATTGAAGTGTACCTATAAGAGGGGTCGTGTATGCCGGGCCCATGTCCACGAGACACCGAACGTGGAAAACCTGCATGAATGGCGAAAGTGCATCAAGGATCTTGGATATCAGGTGCGACTGCTCAAACCCATTTGGCCGGCACTGCTGGGAGCCCTGGCCGATGAACTCGAGAGATTAGCCGATTATTTGAGTGACGATCATGACCTTGCTCTTCTGCGTCAAACCCTTATTCAAAAGACACCTGAGGAC
>JBBRRM010000319.1:0-3743 GCA_038275915.1 Nitrospirales bacterium | reverse complement strand
ATGCCGCCCGTCATACATTTGCCTCAACCTTAATTCACAATGGGGAAGGCCTGAAATACATCTCGGTCCAGTGAGGCCATGCGTCTGTCAGCATCACTGCTGGCACCTCCGGCCATCTATTCCCCAACGGGGACAAGAATGCCGTCGATCGGCTCGACGCCATAGGAACGGAATCGCGAACCGGGACTAGAACTGTGACTGAGCAGAAACTGCAAACCTAAGCCTTTGGTTTTGAAGCAAAGACGGTGGCGTCGCAGGCGAGATACTTGATCTGCTTCATGGGAATGATGATCACTTCCTTCGCTGAGTCGACCTCCAGGACCTCCATATCGTCACTGATCGTATGGCGGATGGCATCCTTGACCATCAGCTCCTGATTGTCGACAAACACAATTTTCACCCAATATTGCACGAGCAACCTCTCCTTCTTGCAGGCATGATGAAAAAGTCCGCCAGCTTCGTTCTCGCAGCGTTCAGCCCCTCAACGTACCCCAAGGGCACGCCTCGGGGCTTCGCTCGCTGCGGCCTCGCTGAACGGACTTTTTTGAGCATCCTGCATGAATTCTCCCAGGTGTTCAGGAAATATTATCCCTCAAATTTCCGACGCCAACATGTGTTTTCAAAACCTTCTAGCTCTGCATACCCAATTCTGCCGACCGCTGCGCCGCGGCTTTCACTGCGGAAATCAATGTCCCTCGAACATGCCCACGCTCCAACTCGTGCAACCCCGCGATCGTCGTCCCTCCCCGTGAAGCCACGCGATCCTTCAGAACCCCCGGGTGTTCATGGGATTCGATGACCATACGTGCGGCCCCGACGACTGTCTGTGTCGCCAGCAACTGAGCCGTCTCACGTGGCAAACCCATTTTCACTCCGCCGTCGGCGAGGGCTTCGATCATGACAAAGATGTAGGCCGGCCCGCTTCCGCTGAGCCCGGTCACGACATCCATCAGGCGTTCTGCCACCATCACCACTGTCCCGATCGGCTCAAAGAGCGCTCGCGCAGTGGCAGCATCCTGTTCCGATAGCGTGGCATCGTACGCAAGAGCGGTGACGCCCTCCCGTATCGTCGACGGGGTATTGGGCATGGCGCGAACAATTCGTCTGGTTCCAGGTAGGTGACGGATCATACGTGCGATTGGATATCCAGCCGCGACCGACACCACCAACTGAGACGGTCCCACGATTGGAGCGATGTCGATTAGCACTTCGTCCAATATCTGTGGCTCGACAGCCAATAGAATCACCTGTGCCCCTTCGGCTGCCTCACGATTATTGCTTGTCGTCTTGATTGCATAGGTCCGCATGAGGGCCGCAAGTCTGACCTGAGCGATATCGGAGGCAATGAACTGAGTCGGCGAGAGTTGCCCCTCCTGCAGCAGACCGGCCAAAATCGCCTCTGCCATATTACCTGCGCCGATCAATGCGATTCGCTGGTGTGTGAGCATCGCGCGATTATACTGATGGCCTTTACGAGCTTGCAACTTGCGGGTATTGCTCTTCTCAATCAGGTTCGAATGTGACTGGATTCTTAAGCCAACGTATTATCAGGACCATGGTTCATGATGTTCGGAATCAGGGGGCAATTCTTCTGGTCGCTCATTTCCCATACCAATTCGAGCTACGATTAGCTGCCTAATATGGGGACAAGTACACTCCCCTCTCGGTTCAAATGCTTCGTGGCGCCGGCATCGAGTACTATGACACGACCGCCTGCCTGATTGAAGCAAAGGCAACCGACGAATTCACACTTCAATCACACTATTCTCCGACGGCCAATGCTGTGATCGCCAAGTGCCTCAAACCCATTGTGCGGAAGGAGATCAGCCAACTGAAACAGTACAGCCGACCTTCCCTTTCACACCAGCTCGCCATCTTTCCGCCACTCGATACCGCAATGCCCACGATTCAGCCTAAGACATATGCTGATGGGGACTGGGAGGCACATCCTTGAGCTAGACTGATATAGTGTTGTATTCCATGCCACTCTCATTTGTACCGTTCCTACGAATTATTTATTTGCCATCCCCTTACGCCGCCTTTCGCTGATCGGGCATCAGATGATGAGACAAGATCATTCATTGAATACACCACTCTCCGGACCGCTTCCTCTAGCACGTGCGGAAGGTTGCGAGGTAACCCCTTGGATGAGAGCAGGGACGAGAGCCTATCTGATCGCTTTGATTGTGGGGATGATTGCCTGGTCTGTCCCATCGTGGGCATGGGCTCAAACGACCGGTGATGAGCCTGAGATGGAGCGTCTTCGTGTCAGAGCCGAAGATGCGATTGCCCACGACGACCCGGAGACTGCGGCCATGAATATGGGACGCGCGGCCCTCATGGCCCAACTTCTCGCCAAGATCCACCGTGAGGATGTCTCAGCCGTTCGTCTGTTCCAAAGCGCCGAAACCCTGTTCCGTTCTCAGGAACATGGATACCGTGCGATGGCACTCTTTCGCCGCGCCGGAGGCCAACTGCCGGCCTCTTCCGGGGTTTGCGGAAATCTCTCGCTTGCTTACAACAGCGTTCACCAGACGATTTCAACCCTCGGTCCTGAGGAACCTATGCAGGGACCTCGTGCGGCTAAAGCCATCCAACTCCGAGAGGCGGCCACTGATTGGGTTACCGTCGTCGACTCGATGATCGCTGACTATCAATGCCAATAACGCCAACGACCTCTTCAATCCTCTTCTGGATTTATAATATGAAGGCCCGCCGCATGACAGGCCGTCAGCAATTGTGTATCGGCACTGACGACAGTCAACCGCAAGGGCTTGAGTTCCAAAGCCAGCGCTAAATGTAACACCTGTGGTGTTCGAAGAGCCGGATACTCTAGCGACAGCTCTTTGGTTGCCAAGTATGTCTGCATGGTCGGCGCGATGAACTGGTAGAGACCTTCCTGCGACTCTTTCTCGAACTTATGGATCACCGAGTAACAATCGTCCCGGGTAATGTCTCCATGATGAGCTCGATTCGAGAATGCTGTATAAAAATCCGTCACGGACCATGTCGGCAAAATCGCCACCTTGCCCCGCTTCACCATGAGCTTACTGATGATGCGTGTGCCGCGCTCCATACTGTACCGTTTTACCAGAGCGGTTGAGTCAAAATAGTAGTATGGCATGCGATCACACCCTCCCCTTCAGAATGATAGCGGCTAAAGGGCCCGACATTTTCGAAAGCCGATCTTGGAGTTCATCCAGCGGCAGCTCGTCATACCCCTCTTTACGGAGCTTGTCGGCCAGGTTACCCTGATTGAACGACGCCGTATCGATTTTGAGCCGCTCCCCCAGCCGGCGTTTGGCCAAGCGACTAGGAACCCGCTGGTGTATGACCGTCAGTCCGCGGCCACGGCTGCGTGGTGCACGAGTCGATGTATGTCCTGCTCCCGACTTCGATTTAGTCATACTCTCCCTCTCTTTGAGTTAATGAGGTGCTGCCGCCGGCATCGTTATCAGCCCGTCCCGCGGACATCCCGCCGGTTGGCTCGCCTGTACCGGCAGTTCCGACTCTCCGTACACATGTGCCGCAATGGCCTTCGCCACATCGGCGGAGAACTCTTGCTGCATGACGCGCACAGCCTTGGCTATCGCCTCTCGCTCCGATAGATGACCTTCTCTCCCACCTTTTGACAAGGCCCCGACCACCCGCAGGCTGGTCAAATCCACAACTTCGAAATCGCTGCACCATCGCACATACTTGAACTGCGGATCGCGCACATCAATAGGCCAGACCCGCACCAC
>JBBRRM010000318.1:0-3751 GCA_038275915.1 Nitrospirales bacterium | reverse complement strand
GCACGATTCTTGGCAAGAAAGTCCTGAACCATTCGGCCGATCAGTGCATCGAGTTCAGCCCCGTGCAACATGGAAGTCACTCCTTCTCTGTGATTTCTGTCGACCTTCTTTGCTCATTTGTAAAGGGTCCGTCCGTCTATTCTCCTCCGTGACGCGCAAGGAATGATGGTTGGCTAGATCACCCTCCGAACGTGACTCCCTGGGCCAGCGGCAAATCTTCCCCCCAATTGATCGTATTAGTCTGTCGCCTCATGTAGGCTTTCCAGGCGTCCGAGCCCGCCTCGCGCCCTCCGCCAGTGGTTTTTTCTCCGCCGAACGCACCGCCGATTTCTGCCCCAGAGGTCCCGATGTTGATGTTGGCAATCCCGCAGTCACTTCCGACTGCAGAAAGAAACAGCTCACTGTGTTGTACATTCCCGGTGAATAGTGCGGAGGACAAGCCTTGTGGCACATCGTTCTGCATCGCAATCGCTTCGGCAATCGTGTGATACGTCATGAGGTAGAGAATCGGAGCAAAGGTTTCCCGCTGCACGACAGGCCAACGGTTCTCCGCTCGTACGATCGTCGGCTCGACAAAATAGCCGGGCCCAGGAAGCACACGACCGCCGCAGAGAATTTCTCCTCCTTCCTTCTGAATCTCCTCAAGAGTCTCTCGAAATCGCTGAACCGCCACCTGATCGATCAGAGGACCCATGAGTACTTCCGGTTTGAGCGGATCACCGATCCGTACCTGTCGATAGGCCGATACCAACCGGAAGACGAGTTCATCATACCTCGTCTCATGCACAAAGAGCCGTCGCGTGGTGGTGCACCGCTGGCCTGCTGTGCCAACGGCGCCAAACAGGATGGCCCGTGTCGCCAGATTCAAATCGGCGGTTTCATCGACGATCACGGCATTGTTGCCGCTGAGTTCCAAAAGCGCACGTCCGAGACGTTCTCCCACCGTGTGCGCGACCTGCCGACCGACAGGAACCGACCCGGTGAACGAGATTAAGGGGAGCCTCCCGTCCCGGACCATTGTTTCGGCCAAGGCGGTACGATTCGTAATCAGGAGCGAAAATATTCCCGCGAACCCCTGCTGCTCCATGACGTCATTGCAGATCCGCTGGACGGCAATCGCGCAGAGCGGTGCTTTCGGCGATGGCTTCCACACCACAGTATCCCCGGCGATCGCCGCAATGAAGGCATTCCAAGCCCAGACTGCCACAGGAAAATTGAAGGCCGTAATCACGCCGATCGGCCCAAGCGGATGCCACTGTTCATACATGCGATGGCGGGGGCGTTCGGATTGCATGGTCTGTCCGTACAGCATGCGCGATTGACCGACCGCGAAGTCGGCCATGTCGATCATCTCTTGCACTTCGCCGTCACCCTCGGATTTGATTTTGCCAATTTCCAGCGATACGAGACTGCCTAGCGCATCTTTCTTTTCCCTGAGGGCTTGTCCGATCAAGCGGATCACCTCGCCCCGTTTCGGCGCCGGCACCAGACGCCATGTTGCGAACGATCGTTGCGCATCCCCCACCATTCGTTCATAGTCGTCCACCGATGCCGGAGTCACCCTGGCAATCACGCCTCCCGTTGCAGGATTGAGGGACTCAATCGTTTCTGTCGCTGAAACGGACGACCACCAGCCAGCTCCCGTGCTGGCTCCTGGATTCACCGCCCCGAGCCCCAATTCTGTCATGATTTCCAGCAACTTCTTCATCGAAAACAGCCTCCGAAACGGTTTGCGAGGAAATCTTGCAGCGGGAATGATTCCTGAGTCACAAATCCTTTATAGCGTTCCGGAGCATTGAGCACGAGATCGACCACGGCACACACACTTGAGGCGGTCGTCACTTGGATGGCAGACCACAACTTTCCTTTCACGCATCGGGGATAGATCTTCTTCACATAGTTCTCCTCGAACAAAGCGCCGTCTCTTGTCCCCATTACAGACGCATAGATCAGCACGACATCTTGCAGGGTCTGGGGAATTGCCCGCTCGAGAATTCGTTTCAGGGTGTCACGATCCTCATTCAGTTTGAGATCGTTCATCAAGAGGTGAATTTTCTCGCAATGTCCCGGATACCGCAGCGTCTTGTAGTTCATGGTCCGGACGTTTCCCGCATAGGTATCCGCCAACGTTCCCAAGCCTCCCGACGTATTGAACGCTTCGTACAGGAGGCCATCCACCTCCACCGTCTCATACCCTTCGAGCGGCTGGAGGGGCACCTTCTCGCCCCCTTCGATTCCATAGCAGATGTTGCCATACTCATTGATCAGCCCATCGGTGGACCACGTCAGTGAATATTTGAGGGCATTACTGGGATGAAGCGGCAAGGCTCCGACCCGCATTTTCACTGTATCCACCCTATCGAAATGGGTGATCAAATCCTGCGTGACAATGCTGATGAAACCGGGAGCCAGACCGCATTGCGGCACAAAAGCTTGCGGGGAGTCGATGCTCAGGACTTTGACCTGATTCGTGACCTCGATGTCCTCCGTGAGGTCAAAGTAGTGCAGCCGATGTTCCCGAGCCAATCCAGCGACAACGGGGTTACAGAAATATGGAAGGCTCGATAGGACCGCGTCGAATCGATGCGCCGTTAAATACGCGCTAAGGGCGTCGGGATGTCGAACGTCGAACAGCAGAGGCGTCACGCGCGAGAGACCGAGGCCTTCAACGAACAGCTTGGAGGCCTCAAGGCTGATATCGCCCAGACCGACCTCAAAGTCCCCGTTTTCTGACAAGAGACAGGCAACCAGGGATCCGATCTTTCCGGCACCCAGGACGAGCACACGATGCATGGCAGGCCTCACCTACCATCCAGTATATCCTGCCTCGGGCCATCGATGAACATCGAACGGCTCGTCGCCGGCACCGTGAGTCGGGAGAAGTGCACAGAGAGGCGGCAGTTTCTTCTCGCAGCAGAGGAATAATCCTGCACTAAGAGGAGGCTCAGGCTCTTTCCGGCGGTTATGGTCTGGACATTCTGTATTGATCAGGCCGGCGATGCCCCCAGGTTCTTGAGGGAAAAAATGAGCCAATTGCTTGATTTTACTGGGCATATCAGCCGTGAAGCGGGAAAGGGGTTTGTGTTAGGCTAACAAACAACCAGGAACAGCGGATATGTTGCGTATGCCTTCACGAGTTGTACTCCCCTTCGGCTATCGGATCTCCGTACGTCAGATTTCCGATACGGAGATGGACCGTCGAGACCCCAATGCGGATGGCATATGGGACGACGACACGAAGACTATTTATCTTCGCAAGCGCTTACCATTGACGAGACGGCGGTATATCTTGGCTCACGAATTGGGCCATGCCTGGCTGGACTGGCAGCACCGGCATCTGGATAACGGCAAGGCCAAAACTTAGCAGGATGCTGAAAAAATCTGCCAGGCCGTACCCTGCGCCTGCACTCATTGTCATTGCTTCCGCGAGTCGATCTTCACCCCGGCAAGCTTCAACACCACCGCCCACTCCGCTTCCATCACGGGCTGGACCGAGAGACGGGATCCCTTTTGCAACAACACCATCCCCTTTAGTTGAGCTTCCCGCTTCAGGCGGTCGAGTGGTAGACCGGCCTTGAAGGTCTGACGAAACCGAATGTCAACCATATCCCAACGGGGAGCAGAGAGCATGCAGGCTGGAGCGTAATGATGGCTGGTCTTGTCGAACTGCGTCTTGTCGGGGTAGGCCGTCCGCACGACCTCCGCAAGGCCCACCACAGCAGGCGGCTCGGCATTACTATGGTAAAAGAGG
>JBBRRM010000317.1:0-3780 GCA_038275915.1 Nitrospirales bacterium | reverse complement strand
TCGATGTACTGGAACCTGATGCGGCACGGTCGGCCGCGGCTCTCCATGATTTTGATAGACGGCTTCCCGAGTTGCTGGAACAGCTTCGCCCGGGCGATCTGCTCGTCCTGACGGGTGACCATGGACGCGATATGATGAAGGCGGATCAGGTTCCGACGCGGGAGTACGTGCCGCTTTTGGTCAGTGGTCCGAAGCTGGCCCAAGGGGTTAATCTTGGCGTCCGAACCTCTGCTGCGGATCTGGGGCATACCATCGTAGAAGCGCTGCAGGGAGATCAACTTCCTGTGGGTGAGAGTTTTCTGGATGCGCTCCGCGCAGGGTGATCGATGGCACCTCGCACGTCCTACGAATCCCGACTCGCAGAACTTCAGATCGAGCTACCCCCGCCACCTCAACCGTTGGCGACCTATGTTCCGGCAGTCCGGGCCGGAGATTTCTTATTCCTATCCGGCGTCCTCCCGATGCGGGACGGTCAGCTGGCGATCTCCGGTAAGCTTGGGCGTGATCTGACCGTCGAGCAGGGGATGGAGGCGGCGAGGCTCGCTCTTTTGAATGCCCTAGCGATTGCCAAGCAGGAACTCGGGACGTTAGATCGTATTACGCGCGTCGTGAAGGTCACCGGGCATGTGGCGTCATCGGAAGGGTTCGTCCAGCAACCCCAGGTCCTCAATGGAGCTTCGGATCTTCTGGTCGCTATCTTTGGGGATGTTGGTCGTCATGCGCGCGTGGCCGTGGGCGCCGCGGAGTTGCCGCGCGGGGCTCCCGTCGAAATCGAAGTGATTTTCTCCGTAGCGTGATCGGGCTTCAGGATTGGTCTGGAACGTCTGGCTCTCGCGGGCTCGCCGGCTTGACTCTCGAAAAAACCGCTTGCTATAGTTCGTCGATCATTCATTCGTTTCACGTTGTACCCCTTCTGAGACCGGTGCGCGGGGTTCTCGTGCCGCGCGCAGGGTGGATGTGCGTTTTTCTTGCCTGACAGGAGCCTAATTCATGAATGTGTTCGTAACCGGCGTGAGCACGATAGCCTTGTGGGCCAGTTTGAGCGCTGCTGCCTTTGCGGCGACTCCCTCCGCGCTCGAACTGCATCCGTCAACGGCGGTTCCGGGCGCGACTTTGTCGATCGGGGGGAAAGGATTCCCTGCATTTCGCTCTGTGCAAGTCAATCGTGTGACCGTCGGCGGGTTCCCGGCGTTGATTCAGCGATGGGAATCGGATTTGATCGAGGTGAAGGTTCCCTTTCAAGCTCAATCCGGTCCCGTGGAAATCATGACCGGGAAGAAGAAGCTGTCTGCCGGGACGTTGACGGTGGTGCAGCCGACCATCGCTGCAGTGACGCCGGAAGAGATCGAACCGGGCCATACTATCCAGATTACCGGCACAAACTTCGGTGTGACGGCTGGTCCTCGGGACCCTAACACGATGTTCGGGGTCAACGATGTGATGATCGGGGGCGTAGTCGTCAGACCACGCCGCTGGAAAGATAACATCATCGAAGTCGAGGTCCCCACGAATGCAGGGTCGGGCGATGTGGTGGTCCGGTTGGCCTCGTCCGATCCCTTGCCGGACGGGTCCTGCTGTGCCCCGGTGCAGTACAAAGTGAGCAATGCTGTGCCTCTGAAGCTGATCCCGAGCATTCGCATCGATCCGGTGAGCGGGCCGGTCGGTACCAAGGTCGTCTTTTTCGGTCAGGGTTTTGGCGCCACGAAGGGAGCCGGTGACAAGGTCACGCTTGGCGGGCATCTTGCCACCATCGCGCAGTGGTCCGACAGCGCCATCGTCGTGCATCTGCCGATGGATGCGGAGACTGGACCAACCGTTCTGACTGTGCAAGGTCGCGATCGGACGGTCGGGACCTTTACGGTTCACCTGCCGAAAGTGACAGCATTGACGCCTCCGGCAGCTCCAATCGGTACTCTCCTCAGAATCAGTGGGGAACATTTCGGATTCTATTCAGAAAGCGGTGCATCAGCCTTCTCCTTTACCGACTTCAATACGGGAGAGAATCGAGTCGATATTGGAGGAGTCCGTGCCGTTATTTATCGTTGGCAAGACGATCGCATTGATGTGTGGGTACCCTTCAGCGCGAAGAGCGGGCCGGTCATGATTTATCGGGGCGCAACCAAGCCCAACGACGATGGCTCTTGTTGTGCGGCGAAGGAAATCCTGAAGACTGAGGCGGGAACCTTCACTCTCGTTACACCGAAGATCGACTCGTATAGTCCGAAATCAGGCGGGCTTGATGAACTGATCACCATCAAAGGATCGGGGTTCGGCTCCTTCTTGAAGACAGCCGAACATGCAAACTTTCGCCTCAACCAGGGGGTCTATAAGCGAGAAAACGAGATGGAATTGGGCGACAACGTGTCGCGGACGGAAGTGCTGTTCAGCAGCGTGGCGGCTCAGGTGATGTCCTGGACTGATACGGAGATCGTCGTGCGAGTGCCTCATCGCAATCTCTACGGTGTGGGGAAACCCCACGAGTTTTTCAATGAGCTCGCCACCGGCCCGCTCATCGTACGGCGCGGCTCCTGGGATGTGCAGCCGGACGGCACCTGTTGTAGCCCGAAGAAATGGCTGACGTTGGAAGCGGGTACTTTCACTATTGAAGCCAAGGGCATGCCCGATCCCAGCTACTTCAATAACAACCGCATTGACGCGAATACCAACCAGTGAGATACGGATTGCACGGATCATGGCTGGTATTCTCACTGTCTCGGGGCGGAGGCCTCGCAGTTCTGGCACTGGCAATGCTGTTGTGGTCGTCTCCCGCTTGGACCGCTGACTCTGCCCTCACGATTACATCCCAGGTGAGCCATACAGAAGCCATCTTGATGGGGGTCTATTTTCGTACGCCTCAGCTGGGCTGGGCAGTGGGATCTGGCGGCACCATTCTGAAGACGGTCGATGGCGGGAAGAAGTGGAAGAAGGTGGTCAGCGGGACTACGGTGACTCTCGCAAGCATTTTTTTTCTGGACGAGAAACAAGGATGGGCCGTTGGCGCCAATGGAACGATTCGCCGGAGCCAGGACGGGGGCAATACCTGGCATTCACAGCTCATCGATAGCCAAGTGCCGCTCTACGGCCTCTCGTTCGTGTCTCCCAGCGAGGGGTGGGTTGTGGGTGGCAGCGGAACCATTCTTCATACGACGGACGGCGGGTCTCATTGGGTTGATCAAGCGAGCAAAACGAGCGCAGCCCTCTACGCCGTTCAATTTTTGACTGCGCAGCATGGGACGACGGTCGGCGCTGTCGGAACCGTCTTGATGACGGACGATGGCGGGAGCACCTGGACTCCGCAAGAAACGCAAGGGGCTGTCACGCTGTTCGATGTGTATTTCTCTGACGCGTCGACCGGATGGACCGTTGGAAATGCCGGCGCCATTTTCCAAACGACCGATGGCGGGAATCACTGGATCGACCGCACCCTCCCCTGCAACAGTACCTGTACGAAGCTCACCGACCTCTTGCGTGTCCGCTTCACTGATCCTCAGGCCGGATGGATCGTCGGCGAACGGGGAATGGTGTATCGGACTACGGATAGCGGTTTTACTTGGACAGAGCAGGGGGCTGCCGCAAAGGTCTCCCTCTTTGGCCTCTCGTTTCCTGATGGGACACAAGGATGGGCCAGCGGGGACAAGGGCACCATCGTTCGGTTGACCATCGGACGCTGACAGGCGGTCGAAGACGCAGGATGCTGAAAAAGTCCGCCAGCGGCGTTCTCACCTCGAAAGCATCCTCAACATAGCCCAGAGGCTATGCCTCCGGTGCTTTCATCGGCTG
>JBBRRM010000316.1:0-3794 GCA_038275915.1 Nitrospirales bacterium | reverse complement strand
CCCGCCCCGAATTCTGCGCGTAGCGCATGTCGGATGGTGGGATCGATGGCGGTTTGAAAGGGCCGAGGATCAATGCCGGGCCTGACGACCGACACCTGTGTCCGGTCAAACAACCCCCATTCAATTCCTGTCTTGATGTCGGCTTGAGCGACCGCAATCCAATGGGTCGTGATCCAACCCGCCATACGCTCGAGTAAAATCAAGGCACGGCGCAGCCAGGGGGATTGGGCCGGCGTGATGCCGTACCCATGAATGGTATGAACAATCACTGGAACTTGCGCCCACCATGCCGCCCATCGACCAAGAATGCCGGCCTTCGAACTATGGGTATGGACAATCGTCGGCCGAAGCCGCCGAAAAAGGCGTATCAGCTCCACGAAGGCAACAAGATCTGTCAGGGCATGAACTCGACGGGCGAGCGAGGGCAGGATGTGGACATCGACACCAGGCAGGGCTTTGGCTTCGTCCGTGAGTAGGCCCCCGGGGCCCGTGACTAGGAGGGACCGGAACCTACTCCGGTCAAGATGGGACACGACATAGAGCGCGACTTCCTGTGCGCCACCTAACTCCAGCTTGGTGATGACATGACAGACGGTCTCCACGCCCGCGTTCCTCAGGCCGATGCTTGATGCACGTATTGGGCTCTCAAACGTTCAGCCACTTGCTTCCCTTGCCCAATGGCATCTTCCATTGAGGTATGTTCCCAACGACCATAGCGACCGACGGAATAGATTCCACGGCGCTCAAGCTCGGCGAGGATGGCCGGTACCGCCTGGGCTCGGTGACGATCAAAATACACATAGGCATAGTTGAGATCTTTGACGTCCGACACCACCAGCTCATCGTCCGGACGGAGAATCCCTGCCTGGTCCAGGCCGGTGCGGACCCGACCGATCAACTGCTCCGCAGATTGTTGCTCTGTCGGCTTGTGAGACATCTCCACATACATTGAGCTACACCCGGGACGCCCTAGTAAAGGAGAAAAGTTCATGGGAAATCCGGCGCGGTAGAAGGGATATTCCACTTCCGGAAAGTAGATCCAATGTTTATCCGACACCTGCTCGCGGCCAATTCCCAAGTTGATATTGTAAACCGAAACCCAACGCAAAGCGGCTGCCGCGTCTTTCAATGGGGCCGGGAAATCGACACAGCGACGGACCAGTTCCGGGATCGGAATCGTAGAGACCAAGGACTCATACCGTTCGTCTTTCGTTCCATCCTTCGTCAGGTCCCGGAAGACAGCACGACGGCGCTTGGTGTTCACCTCCATAAGCTCTGCACCATGGGTAACCCCGTCGATACCTGGCAAGAACGACTCCGGAAGCACCTTGATGCCATCGTGTGCAGGATAGAGAAATGACGGGTTATAACCGAACGCTTTGTCTTTGATGCCCAAGGCGCCGTTGATCACATCCTTAAGTTCCGGCTTCGGCACCAGCCATGATACCCAGTCTGACGTCAGTTCATCCAGGGAGACCTGCCAGAGCTTCTCGTTGAATGGCACCATGAAATGCTTGGCCATGCCTTCGCCGAGATTGTCGAGAATCCACTGCTTGAACGATCGATCTTCGGGCGGAGGACCGGCTCGCTGATTCGTGAGTGTGGCAATAAATCCAATCAAACATTCCCGCACCACTTCGGGCGGAAGTCCAAATGTATTGACCTGAAATGGATACTCCGTATAGGCCCGATGGGAATAGATGAACGATCGACGGGCATGTTTTTCGAGTTTTCCGGCCAAGAGCTTTTCCACCAATGTCTTGATTTCGACCTGGCGGAAATGGAGCAGGTGTCCGGTATAGTCGAAGGTGAAGCCATCCTTCTTGTACGAACGGCATAGGCCGCCCACCTCCTGTTCCCGCTCATAGAGACGATACGGAATTCCAGAGAGATGGTAGGCCGTACTGAGACCGGCCAAGCCGGCGCCGACGATGAGGATCATGCGGCCTTCGTCCCCCCGCCTTGTGGGGATACCATTGCCGGCTGCCCTGGCTGGCGCACGTCCACCTTCTTCAACATCATCGTGACAAGCACGAGCACACCAGCGGTTCCAGCGCAGAGAGCCCACGCCACGTCCTGACTGACCGACAGTATCGCAAGGCCAATGATGCCCACCACTGCCGTAGCCACATAGCTCGTGATCACGATTTGCGGCACAGACATCCCCCAATGACGCAGGCGTATCGCAATGTGATCCGGGCTCCCCCAAAAGATGGGCAGTCCGCGCCGATAGCGAATGTACATCACGAAGAGGGTATCGAAAATCGGAATCCCTAAAATAAATACCGGGGTGAGAAGCGAGAGAGGATGGTTGCTCGGATATTGTTCGATCATCGTCATCGCGCCCAGCAGGAGCCCGATGAACATGGCCCCCGTATCCCCCATGTAAATACGCGCCGGATGCCAGTTGTACCGGAGAAATCCCAGCAGACTGCCAATCAACGCGGCCAGCATGACGGCAATGGTCTGATCCCCTTGAACCAGCGCCACGACGAGCAGACAGCTCGCGCTGACTGCCCCGATGCCTGCCGAGAGACCATCCATGATATCGAGTAGATTGAAGGCGTTGATCAACCCCACCATCCAGAACACCGTCAGAATCAAGTCCAGCCACTCCGGAAATGCTGCAATCTCAATTCTGATCCCGCTCTTGATCAAAACGAACACGGCCAATAACTGCCCGATTAACTTGGTTCCGGGTGTGAGGACACCGAAATCATCGATCAGGCCCAGCATCACCACGATGGTCCCACCCAAGACAATTCCAAGGACGTCATGGCGGAACTCAAAGGTAAACGCCAAGCTGATGAGAAAGGCGAGATAAATCGCCAGGCCGCCAAAATATGGCACCGGATCGTGTTGATGCTTCAGTCGTCCATCAGGAGCATCCACAATGCCGTATTTCAAAGCCGCTTGCCGGGCAATAGGCACGCCATAGAGTGCGACCAGGAACGCCAGGATGAATGTGAGCAGATATAAATACATTACAGCGATCTCACTCCACGAAGCGAACACTTCCGACACGCATCGCCTATCGGCGCGGTTCGGCTATGAACCGGCACAACAGGCCTCATAGACGTCCTCATGCTGTCGAACGACCGTAGCCATTTCAAACTTTTCCCGGACGTGACTCTGCCCTCTGAGACCCATCTGACGTGCTTGGTCGGGATTTGCCAAGATTCTGTTTATCGCACGTGCCAACACTGTCGCATCTCCCGGCTCCACCAAAATTCCCGTTTCACCATGGGTGACAAACTCGGGGATCCCTCCGACCGTGGTCGCCACAACGGGCCGACCTGCGGCCATCGCCTCAAGAATCGCAATCCCAAACCCTTCATACAGCGAGGGTAGGACAAACACATCCAGGAGCGGGAGCAGTTGCGGAATATCCCGTCGTACTCCCGCAAATATGACCCGCGAGGCAATGCCTAATTGTTGCGCCATGACTCGGAGGCGTTCCTCTGCAGGCCCCTCTCCCACAATCAACACTTGACAGACAGGACCCTCAGCTTCTTTTTCTAACAGCGCGATTGCCTCCAAGAGAAAACGAAGCCCTTTCTTCGGCTCGACTAATCGACAGACCGTACCGATGACTGGCAACCCTCCCTGCAACCCGAGTTCATGTCTCAACCGGGCTGCGACCCCCTGGAAACGACCAGCCTCGACTCCAAAGGGGATCACGACGAATTGATCCTCGCGACCACCTATCCGAGTCTTGACGGAACTACGCACGGCGTCCGAGCAACACATGATTCGATTCGTCCACCTCATAGTCCATCGATCGACAAAACGGG
>JBBRRM010000315.1:0-3803 GCA_038275915.1 Nitrospirales bacterium | reverse complement strand
GGTCTTGATCAAGTATTGGGCTGTCAGTCCTGAATCGACAATGTCCTCTACCAGCAAGACGTCTTTACCCTTGATGTCCTCGGTGAGCTCAGTTATCACCTTGACCTTACCGTCTGTCTTTGTTCGATTGCCCTCACTCGTCACCACGATGAAATCCACCCGCATGGGAATTCTGATTGCGCGGGCCAGATCTGCATAGAAGGCATAGGCCCCCTTGAGCACCCCGACCAACACGAAGTCCTTCCCAGTATAATCGGTCGTAATCTGCTTACCCAGTTCACGAATCCGGGCACGCATTTCCTCCTGGGTCACGATTGGCCGACCGAAGATCCGTTCCATGCTCACCCTATTCCTTCTCTGGTGCCTGATTATTCACCGATACCACCAAGCAACGTGTCGTCGCGCCCCGAACCATGAAGCGTTCGTCCTGTCGCATGCCCACCACCCAAAGAATTCCCTCTGGCGCCACCAATAATGGAATCTTCTCACGTTCGGATCGGGCAATTTTCCGATCGGTAAAGAAATCCTGCAGCTTTTTGCTCTTTCCCTTCATACCACGAGGAGAGAAGCGATCGCCGGCTTGCCAACGCCGGATCAACAAGGGTGTAGAGATCCGGTCGGCATCGAACAAAACCGGCCCTTGAGACTGAGCCCGCCCCAGCTCCTCAGCGGCACGACGATTCATGAGTTGTACATGAATTTGTTGATTCGTTCTAGCCCAGTACACTGTTGATGGCACTGGAAGCGGCAACGCTTCCTTCCCTTGTCCTGTGTCAATCTTATGCTTGTCATTTGCTCCTGACCTTGGGCTAAATCTCACCGACCCCTGCTCCAAGGTCACCAGGGCTCGCTTCAATAACAGTCGTGCCCCTTTCGCTCCCTTGAGGAACACTCGCCGAACAGACTCCACTACGCGAGCACTACAGGCGCACCCCTCTTCGTCGTAGGTCCGCAGAACCGTCCGAACAAGCCGCCGCTGGAGCGCTACAGGCAAATCAATGAAGGCCTGGCAATTGACTCGTTGTACTGCTCTGGCGTCATGGGTGACGAGCACACGCACCAAATTATTTGTAGTTTGCTCCAGGAATTGTTCATCCTCGCGTAATAAGTCTGCCTGCCGCTGCAATACACGGATGGCAGCCGGCGCCACGCGCAAGATGACAGGAAGAACTTCTTTTCTGATCCGATTGCGATGATAGAACGGCTTCTCGTTGCTCGAATCACGACGATAGGCGAGTCCTTCCTGATCCAAGTACTCAACCACCTCTTCTCGAGTGAATTCAAGAAGAGGACTAATAACACCATCTGCACGGGCGTAGGACATTCCAGCCAACCCGGACATGCCTGCCCCTCGCATCATCCACATGAGCACTGTTTCCGCCTGGTCATTAGCTGTGTGCCCGACCACAATACGGTGAGCCCCCACCTCATGAGCCAATTGGTGCATGAGATCATAGCGCGCGGCGCGGGCGGCGGCTTGAAGCGATGAGCGCTTTCGTTGCTTGACCAATCGTGGCCGATACACCGTGAGCGGAAGATTCAGCTCGTGACAGAAGGCACGGACAAAAGCTTCGTCGCCGTCGGACTCCCCTCCGCGCAACCCATAATTACAATGGACCACTGTCAGCGTGAGCGTCCAGGACCGAGCGAGGCGCTGGAGGAGAGACAACAAGGCGACCGAATCGGGGCCACCTGACACCGCCACGAGCAGGTGCTGGCCCGGCACGAAGAGCTGTCGCTGGCGTACCGTACGAACGAGCTGCGTCAACAAGGCCGGTCGTGCGGCGATCCTGGAGGACGATCTCTTGATCTTTGTCTCAACAGCCATGGTCACGAGAATTCTTTCTGGACACTTCGCAAGCTCGTGCGTGCCTGTTCCACATCACGGGCAATTTGTTTCGATAGCTCATCGGCAGAGGCAAACGTATGATCGCCGCGTACTCGGGCCACAAATTGTACGACAATCTCCTGACCATAGAGATCACACGAATGATCCAGAAGATTCACTTCAATAAGGCGTTCACCTGCACCAAAGGTCGGCCTCGTCCCGATATACGCAACGGCATCATACGTCTGACTGCCGTGGACCGTCCACGCAGCATAGACTCCATCGGGCGGCATGACACGATCAGCCGGGATGCGCAGATTGGCAGTGGGCCAGCCCATCGCCTGCCCCTGTTGCGTTCCATGCACCACGCTGCCTCGAATCCCATAGACACGTCCGAGCAACGTGGCGGCCCGCTCCATATTCCCTGCCTGAATAAGCTGGCGAATCCTGGTCGAACTCACCACGTCTCCCTCATTTTTTACAGGCGCGACGGGATGTACGTGGAACCCATGCTGCCCGCCCAGGCGTACGAGATCATCAATGCGCCCCGCACGTCCCTTCCCAAAGGCAAAATGATTGCCCACGAACAGTTCAGACAACCCGAGTGACCGATGCAGGACATTTTCGGCAAATTGGTCCGGAGTCATCGCCGCGAAGGCGGGGGTGAACTCCAGGAAGACCACTTCATCGATGCCCGCGGCGTCGAAATGCGCAAGTTTTTCTTCCGGACTCGTGAGAAAGCGAAGATCGACGAGCGGGGCGAGAATTTTCACCGGATGGGGATCGAAGGTCAGCACGAGCGCCGTCCCCTGGGCCTTCCGCGCCGTCTCGACCACTGTTTGTAGAAGCGCCCGATGGCCCAGGTGATGGCCGTCAAAATTTCCGATCGTGGCGACTGGATAGGCACGCGGACTCTTGTCGGACAACCCACGCGTCACTTTCAGCATGGTCGTCAGTGGAGAAGACGGGCGGCGTCTTTGGCAAAGTAGGTCAGGATAAGATCCGCGCCGGCCCGCTTTATCGAAAGTAACGATTCCAACATCGCTCGGGATTCGTCGAGCCAGCCGGCTTTGGCGGCTGCTTTGATCATGCTGTACTCCCCGCTCACTTGATAGGCCGCGACCGGCAACAACATCTGCGCTCTGGCCGCGGCAATGATATCGAGATACGGCAGCGCCGGTTTCACCATGATGATGTCTGCCCCTTCCTCGACATCGAGGGCAATCTCTCGAAGCGCTTCGCGTCGATTAGCAGGATCCATCTGGTAGGACTGTCGGTCGCCGAATTGCGGGCTTGAAAACGCCGCGTCCCGAAACGGTGCATAAAAGCAGGAAGCGAATTTGGCTGCATAGGCCATGATCGGTAGCTCTGAAAAACCCGCCTCGTCGAGTTCCGTCCGGATCGCCGCCACCCGCCCGTCCATCATATCGGACGGCGCCACCATATCGGCCCCCGCCTGGGCGTGGGTTCTGGCCATTGCGCGAAGACAATCCAACGTTTCATCGTTAAGGATGCGCCCGTCCTTGACAACCCCGCAATGGCCATGGTCGGTGTATTCGTCGATACATACATCGGTCACGACCATGAGGCCGGGAACATGGTCCTTCACCGCTTTGATGGCCCGCTGCACGATGCCATTCGGATCATAGCCTGAGCTCCCCCGTTCATCTTTGCGATCTGGAATTCCAAACAGGATGATGGCCGGAATCCCCAAAGCCGCAATCTCACTTGCCTCTTTCACTAGGAGATCAACCGAAAGCCGGAACTGCCCGGGCATTGAAGCAATCTCTTCCCGTCGGTCTTGCCCTTCGACGACAAACAGAGGATAGATGAAGTCGGAGGGGGCCAGGCTGGTCTCCCTCACCATCCGACGAAATGCCTCATGCTGCCGCAGCCGACGAAGCCGCTGAATTGGAAAGGCCATCGGATTACTTCCTCGGGAGATTCGTCAGGAACACCACGAGGTCACGCACAG
>JBBRRM010000314.1:0-3819 GCA_038275915.1 Nitrospirales bacterium | reverse complement strand
CGCGAACCTTGCACCCGTCTTCCAAAGCAAGGTGGATGCCGCATAGCAGCGCGCTCATGGAATGATCGCGAAGCATCAATGTATGAATGAGTTGCGGGACTTTTCCGCGCGAGAAGCGTCAGAACGTTAAAGCGGTTGACCACGGAATCTCGTGGAGATACGACATCTCGTGGGAAATATTGGGGTCGCGCCTAGAACGTGGGTCGTGGTTTCTTAATGCCAAGCCTTTGCATTCGTGATCGCAGGGTGTTGGGATGAAGTGCCAGTCGGACAGCGGCTCCCTGCTTCCCCTCAATGACCCACCCCACCTCCTGGAGGACCCGGAAGACGTAGGCTCGCTCCACTTCTTCCATTGTTCCATCGCTTAGTATCCGGGGCGCAGGGTCCGGATGGAGAAACGCATCATCGATCCGAAGCACCGATCCTTTTGCGAGGATCGTAGCCCGTTCGATGACATTCTCCAACTCTCGAATGTTGCCGGGCCACGCATACCTCATGAGGCGGTCCATCGTCGCGTGAGAGACCCCATCGAACCTCTTGCCCAGCTTCTGTGAAAATTTTGCCACAAAACGGTCGACCAAGAGCGGGACATCCGTGACACGTGCGGATAGGGGCGGCACCTCGATCGGGAACACATTCAGCCGGTAGAGGAGATCCCGGCGGAAAGCGCCGGCCTTCACCGCTGCATGAAGATCACGGTTGGTTGCGGCTATGACACGGACATTTATCTTTATGGCTTGGCTACTACCGACCCGCTCGAATTCCCGTTCCTGCAATACACGCAGCAGCTTCACCTGCGCGTCCAGGGGCAACTCTCCGACCTCGTCCAGAAAGATCGTCCCGCCGTCGGCCAGTTCGAAGCGGCCGATCCGGCGCTGGAGTGCTCCGGTAAACGATCCCTTCTCATGTCCGAAGAGTTCGCTCTCGACCAGATTCGCCGGGATTGCTCCGCAGTTGATCCGAACCAGCGGGTGGTCCTTCCGCGAACTCAGGCTGTGAATCGCCCTCGCGACCAGTTCCTTGCCTGTCCCGGTGTCGCCAAGGATCAAGACCGTCGAGTCTGTGGGCGCCACCTGTTCGATGTGCCGTAAGACAGCTTTGATGCTCTGACTCTCGCCGATGATCTCTTCAAAATTATGTTGAAGCTTGATCTCTTCTCGAAGATACAGATTCTCGGCCTGGAGGCGGTTCTTCAGTTGCTCGATTTCCGTGAAGAGCTGGGCATTCTTGATCGCAATGGCCGCTTCATGCGCGAAGACAGCCAGTCGTGCAAATTCCTCTTCGCTGAGCAGTCGGCGCCCGAACATGGCAACCACGCCCAGTAATTCCCCGCGAAACATCAGGGGATGGCCGGCAAAGGAACGGAGCCCATTGTCCGTCATCCACTGCTTGTTGGGAAGTCGGTCGTCACCGAGCACGTCGTTCGTATAGATCGATCCGCAGCCTTGGGCGATTTTTCCGATCTTGAGCGCACCCAGCGGAATGCGACGATATTCGCCATTGAGATTGGTATAGAGCCCTGCGCTCGCTTCCAGGTGCAGACAGCGGTCCCAATTCGTGCAATCTGCAGCCTTGTAACAAGACATGCAGAGATCGCCAGGACCCAAGAGCCAGATGCGCGCGAACGCCGCGTCCAGCTCTTCTACCAATCCTTGCGTGATCGTGGCGAGCACCACCTGAAGGTCGAGACTCGACGCCATCTGGAGCGTGATCCGCTCCAAGACGCCGTGAAATTGGGGTGGAGGCGTCGAGGAAAAGGGTGTGCCCATCGTGTTATGTCCGATCCGGCTCTCGACCGGCCCGGAGAACAATCAGTACTGTAGCGGAGGATTGTCAATTAACTGTACTGGTCCCAGGTATCGCACTGTTTGATCGACCAGAACACCGCTTCTTTGAGTTTCTTCAACGGCATGTTTTCCGGGTCGCGCATGGCTTGGAGTTTCTTGTCAAGATCGTAGAGCGGCTGGATCGATCGCTTGTCCGGAATTTTCCCCAGGGCCCAGGCCACTTCTGTGAGCACGGACCAATCTGTCTTGGAATCCTTCAGCTTCGCTAGCAGCGGCGGCACGACTGAGGCATCCCCATGCAGCCCGCCGAGTTGGCCCAATCCCTTGGCTGCTGCGGCTTGCACCTCGAGATCGTGTGACGTCGTCATGATCTCACTCAACAGCGGGATGCCCTCCCTCCCGAGATTGCCCATCGCAGCCAAGGCCTGCTTCGCCAAGTCTCGATCCTGGAGTGCTTGCTTCAGCCTGGGCAGGGCTTCATCAGCCTGCATATCCCCCAGCAAGGAGATGATCTTTACCTTGCGTGCCTGACTGGTCTCTGTAGAATCCAGGAGTTTCAATAGCCGATCCGGTTGCCCCCACTCGGCCGTTAAGAGAAGCGGAAACTCGTATTTTTCCAATCCTTCTTTCAATTTCGCCATCGCGTAGGTGCCTGGTTCTCCGACCTGCGCAGATTGCGCTGCCGCGACCGCATCTTCAAAGTCGGTCCTCACCTCCCGTTGCCATTTGATCTTCATCTCTCCCAGGAGATACGTGAGCTGACAGGCAGGGCCCTTCCACAACCGCGACGGAGCGTCGGGCAGATCCGCGTCTCCACCAGCCGCCGTGGTCCCTTCCCACGTCTTCCGCTGTTCACACTTCACCTTAAATACGGCATCATGGGGCTTCGTGCGATCCTGCACCATTATATAGCCCAGTTCGCCGAGACGACGCGAGACGACTTCAGCAATCGGTCCCGCATCGACTGTTCCCTTATCAGTGAGGGCAATGGCATCGACCAAGACTGACTGGACCTTGGCGAGTAGCGCCTTCTGATCTGCCGTGAAATATTCTCGATAGGCCCATGACGACTGTGGAAGGAAAATCCATACACAGGCAACGAAGAGGAGAAACACTCGCATCATACACCTCCTTAAAGGACACGGGCCTCACGGGAGGCATCGAACACAGGGGAGGAGAATCAGCTTGGTCGCGACCCCGCTCGTCCATACGGCATGCTTCCCAACTCGTATTGAGCAGGCGGAACTGGGACCCTCATATTATTATATATTTTCGTATTATACCCTCCATGAGACCAGGGTGCTACCAAGCCCGTACCCACAGCGGCAACACACACTTGATTGATAAGTGATCATTCTTCGCGTGGACTCCTCTGTTCCTCTCTCACTCTCGTACCTGGATCGACTCCGGACTGCCGAATCCCCGGTCCCAATCCCCCAGGAGTATGGGTTGACAGTGGGATACATCCAACGGTACAAAAGGCTGGCGGCATCGTGTGATTTCGCTTGTTTGCTCATCATGCTGGAGTCGGCTCCTGCATACCCCACCATGCGAGAGTGGCGGAACTGGCAGACGCGCGAGACTTAGGATCTCGTGGGTAACCGTGGGGGTTCAAGTCCCCCCTCTCGCACCAGACCACGACCGGGCAGCCAGCAACGGGTCGCCGGCCCGTGGAAGGCTTTTTACAAAGAAAAAGGTACCCCCGGCTATGAAAATGGAAATGACCGAATTAGGACCAATGAAACGCGCCCTCAAGATTGAGGTGCCGGCCGATGAGGTCACTCAACGGTTTGCCCGCGCCTATGTCGAGCTGAACCGCCAAGTCAACATCCCGGGATTTCGCCCGGGCAAGGCTCCATTGGCCTTGCTCGAAAAACGCTATGCCAAGACCGTGGAAGAAGACGTGATCCGGAGCCTCGTGCCGGACTTTTACGACAAGGCCATTCGCCAAGCGGGTATTGTGCCGGTGCTCGTCGAAATTCCCCCTCTGGATCGGGTCAAAATAAAGAAAAATGAACCCTTCACCTTTACC
>JBBRRM010000313.1:0-3846 GCA_038275915.1 Nitrospirales bacterium | reverse complement strand
CTCAAGGACGGTATCGATCTGCGGGAAACTCTACGTCACTGGCATCAGGCCGGGCGACCGTCGTCGCAGTCAGCCTCTGCTCCGCCCCGCCCTTCCCGTTTCAATCTCTATGTCAAAGAAGTGCCTCCGGCGCGAGGGAATATCGAAGCGGTGATTTTTTTGTTCGAGACGCCGGCCGATCCCGCGCAGTACCCTTGGCAGGCCACCTGGTATGCCGAGCATCAGGAAGAGTCGACCCTCTGTTTTTATGCCACTCATTTTGTGGAGCAGATGGTCGCTCCAGGAATCGGCCAGTCGCGCTACGGCGGGGCACTGTTTCTTTTTCCTCCCAGGCCGATTCGAGATATTTGGACGGATCCAAGCCTCGCGTTTGCAAAAACGCTCGAGGAGAGGCTCATTGCAGGCGCATGCCTCCATTCGAAGGAATCTGCGATTGCGCTCGTGACTCCTCGTCCTCCTACAATGCGCTGGCGACAGATCGCCAAGCAACGCGAAAAACGTCTCGTCACAATCCCCCTTACCCGTTTTTCCGGGCAAGTGCTCGACCGGCTGAGGCGTTTTCACGTATTGAATGGGCATGAGATTCGCAGCTATGCCGCACGTTTTATTCGATAGGCTTATGTCCCGGCAGTTGGAATGATCATCATGCCTCACGCTGACATCATCGCTCGTTTGACCGCCTTGAGAAACGAAATCCGTCGTCATGACAACCTCTACTACGTCAAGGATAAGCCGGAGATCTCGGACACAGAGTACGATCGCCTCTTTCGCGAACTGATCGATCTGGAGCAGCGCCATCCGGAACTCATCACACCTGATTCTCCGACGCAACGGGTCGGCGCCCCGCCGCTTGAGACCTTGGTCAAGGTTCCCCACGAGCAACCGATGCTCAGCTTGGATTCTATTATTGACCAGAGCGAGGTCCAAGCATTCGACCAACGGATGAAACGCGAACTGGAAGCCTCCTCGGTCGAGTACAGCGCGGAACCAAAATTCGACGGATTATCAGTGGAGCTGGTCTATGACCATGGAATATTCACCCGTGGAGCAGCCAGAGGCGACGGAACGACCGGAGAGGATGTGACCGTCAATCTTCGAACGATTCGTTCCCTGCCATTGCAGTTACACGCACAATCAGGTCTCCCTGATCATCTTGTCGTACGGGGGGAGGTGTATATGCGCCTTGATGATTTTCAAGCCTTGAATCGGCGCATGACGGAGCGGGGCGAGGATGCCTTTGCAAATCCGCGCAATGCAGCCGCTGGTTCGCTCAGACAACTGGATTCCACGATCACCACAACCCGCCCGTTAGTGGTGACCTGTTATGAAATCATGGCCGTATCCACGCCCTTCCCGTCGACACATTGGGATGAACTTGAGACGCTGGCCCAATGGGGTCTTCCGGTGCCGACGCGTCGACGGCTCTGTGCTTCGATCGATGACGTCATGGCGTTTCACCACGAAACGGAATCGATGAGGGATCAGCTGCCCTATGAGATCGACGGTGTGGTGGTGAAGGTGAATCGCCGAGACTGGCAGAGTCGACTCGGCATGAAGTCCCGCAGTCCACGATGGGCCATCGCATATAAATTTATTCCGCGCAAGGAAATCACCGTCGTGCAGGATATCGCTGTCTCGGTCGGACGAACCGGAACCCTCACACCCGTCGCGCTTTTAAAGCCGGTGGAGGTCGGTGGCGTCACCATCAGCCGAGCCACCTTGCACAACGCCGATGAAGTCGCGCGGAAAGACATTCGGATCGGCGATACCGTAAAGGTGGAACGGGCTGGCGATGTCATTCCTGCGATTGCTGAGCGTGTCCCGGTGTCCGGAGAGCGACGCAGCGAGCCATTTCGCATGCCGGAGCACTGCCCTATCTGTGGATCGAACGTTGGTCACGAAGGCGCCTATTTCTACTGTACGGGACAATTGGTGTGTGGCGCTCAATTGAAGGGGGCGATCGAACACTTTGCGTCCAAGCACGCGCTCAACATCGAAGGCTTGGGGAAAAAAACCGTGGCGCAACTGGTTGACGAGGGACTGGTGCGATCGCTCGCCGATCTCTATCGCCTAACGAAAGATGATCTGGTCCGACTTGATGGCTTTGCCGATCGATCTGCCACCCTTCTATTGGAATCGATTGCGGGCAGCAAGGCCGTTTCTCTGGATCGATTTGTGATGGGACTCGGAATCCGGCAAGTCGGACAGCATATCGCCAAAGTCCTGGCCCGTGAGTTTGCCTCGCTCGATGAAATCATGTCGGCTGATCGTGAGCGACTCCTGCAGGTTCGGGAGATAGGACCTGAGATCTCAGACAGCCTGGTGGCCTATTGTTCAGAACCGCGGAACCGCGCAGTCATCGCACAACTCCAGCAATACGGCGTGCAGGTTGCCCCGGGCATGGCAACAGGGGATCGAAGGAAATCGCCGCTCGCGGGAAAAACATTCGTATTCACGGGAGGACTCGATCACTTGACTCGAGATGAGGCGCAACACGCTGTCGAAACAGCAGGAGCACGCGTGTCTTCAAGCGTGAGTAAAAAGACATCCTACGTGGTGGCAGGACGGGATCCGGGGTCCAAGTTGGACCAAGCACGCACCCTCGGAGTCGCAATTTTGACTGAACAGGATTTTACCAGCCTGATCGGGAAGGACGAGAAAGGGGTCAGCTGACGAGGTCGAGGTTTGGAGCTTCGACATGAGCCGGTGATTTCTCTTCACGAAAGATTTGGACGCTACGGATGGATCGAGGTTCGGCTTCATGGATGAGAATCCGGCAGTTCGCGATCCGCACTTCTTCCCCTACCTTCGGAATTCTACCAAGCTCCTGTTGAATCAGACCGCCGATCGTTACGGCTTCATCGCCGAGATCAACTTTCAGGAAATCGTTGACCTTACGGACTTCGGTCCTACTGTGAACAAGGATATGGTTCTTCCCGAGCCGTTTGATCAATTCTTCTGTGATATCGGTTTCATCCATGATCTCCCCGACCACTTCTTCGAGAAGATCTTCAAGTGTGACAATTCCCATCACACCGCCGAACTCATTGACCACGACGGCCATATGCCGCTTCTCTTGCTGAAATTGCTTCATGAGGTCATCAGCCGTCTTGCCTGATGGAACGAACAGAGGAGGATAGGCAATGTCCTTGAGTTTCGCCTCATTCCGCCCCTTGGCCAGTTCGGTCAACGCTCTCGTCTTATACAGAATGCCCGTGATGTTGTCGAGGGTCCCGTCATACACGGGAATTCTAGAGTATTTTGAATTATAGAGGAGTTCCTGAGCCTCTTTAAGGCGTAAGTTACCATCCAATGAAAAGACATAAAGACGAGGAGTCATCGCATCTTCAGCCGTGATGTCTTTAAGCTGGAAAACATTCTTGATCATCTTCACTTGTTCGAACTCAATCGTCCCGGTCTTACCCCCTTGATCCAGCATGATCTTCAACTCTTCCTCGGTCACAAGAGGAAGCGTGAGACCTTTTCCCCCGGTCAGTTTGTGGATCAACGGCACCATCACAAATAAGAATGGTTTAAGAAGTAACTGAACCCAATAAACCGGGTAGGCCATGTTCAGAGTGACCGGAACCGCAAACTTGGCGGCTAATGTTTTAGGGATCACATCGACGGCCACTAAGAGTACAAAGGTCAGCATGCCGACCATGACGGCAATCGCTTCGTCAAAAAAATTACGGCCTCCATAGATGTTCAGAGTCAGAAAAGTGGCATACATCGGCGTCGCTACGCCGACCAGCCGATCGCCGACCAAAATGGTCGACAAGAGTTTTTGGGGGTCGCTACGGAGATGGAGAGCTAACTTCGCTCGAGCATTGCCTGTTTGGGCGA
>JBBRRM010000312.1:0-3846 GCA_038275915.1 Nitrospirales bacterium | reverse complement strand
CGGTCATGGGGAACGAGCCCAGGCTGGGCCGCAAGGTCTTTTATAAAATCGGGGAAGTCAGCCAGATTGCCAAGCTCCCGGCTTATGTTCTGCGATTCTGGGAGTCGGAATTCCCGTTTCTCAAGCCCAAGAAGAGTCGTGGAAATCAGCGGCTCTATGTGAGGCGGGAAGTTGAAACGGTGTTGGAAATCAAACGGATGCTCTATGAAGAAGGGCACACACTTGCCGGAGTCAAACGCTATTGGGCCAGGCGAGGCCGCGTGTCCAGCCAACGGATACGCCCCAAAGAACTCGCGCAGAAACTGCGCGGGAATCTCCAGGCGATTCTCAAAATTTTGGAGTCCTATTGAGCCTGACAACTATCTCGATTCGTCTCTTCGAGCCGGTTGCATTCCTGCCGCCTCCAGGGAGACAATGCGTGGACGTTGAAAATTGAATAGAGCGTGTCGGGGCGTGGCGCAGCCCGGTAGCGTACTCGCTTGGGGTGCGAGTGGTCGGCCGTTCAAATCGGCTCGCCCCGACCAAATGTCGTGACGGATAAGGAATCAGGTGTGACAGGAGACGTTGGACAGTTCTCCTGTATGACCGCCTGAGCCAAGACCGACTGAAAAAGCTGCCGCCGGCAGCTTTTTTTGTTCCTGAGGGACCTCATGCGCATTCTAGTCACCAACGATGATGGAATTCACTCGCCTGGTTTGACGGCGCTCGTAAAAGCCTTGTCGAAAGCGGGCGAGGTATGGGTAGTTGCGCCGGATCGTGAGCGGACTGCGGTGGCGCATGCCGTGACGCTGCATAAACCGTTGCGAGTGCATCAGCTTAAGCCACGGAGCTATGCGGTCAACGGAACGCCGGTCGATTGTGTGAATCTGGCTGTGCTGAAGATCATGCCCGCATCACCCGATCTCCTCGTGTCAGGGATCAATAGAGGTGTGAATCTTGGCGACGATGTGTTGTATTCCGGCACGGTGTCGGCAGCCATGGAGGGCACGATCCTCGGTGTCCCCTCTATGGCTGTGTCCCAGGAAGGGCAGGAGCATTTTTATTTCGACGCAGGGGCACGGTATGCCCTTCGTATCGCTCGATTGATTCTTAAAGAGGGGTTGCCCGACGAAACGCTCGTGAATCTCAATATTCCGGATCGGCCGTTCGCGTCGATCAGTGGAGTTCGGGTCACCTGTCTCAGCCGAAGGCGCTTCGACAATCCAATCATTGAAAAGGTCGATCCTCGTGGCCGGACCTATTATTGGATTGCCGGGACCCGTGTCTCGTGGAGCCGAAGTAAGGATGCCGACCATGAAGCCCTTGAACAGGGGGCCGTTTCGCTCACCCCCATTCATCTCGATACCACGAATCATGGGGCATTGGATGGATTCAGGAAGTGGGAAATGGCTCGTCGGGTGACAGTATCATCGAAATTGAAGGGCAAGCAGAGGAGCTAGCATGATATGGGTCAACTAATCGAAGCGATCATTACGGAACTCAGCCGGTTTATCGTGTCGATGATTTCGATGTTCGGCTATACAGGCATTTTTTTGACCATGGCCATTGAGAGCGCCTGCATTCCATTGCCCAGTGAAATCATCATGCCCTTCGCCGGGTATCTCGTGACGACAGGACAGTTCACGATGCTGGGCGTGACCTTGGCCGGCGCTGTCGGAAACGTCGCGGGGTCGATTGTGGCCTACTATGCCGGTGTGTGGGGTGGTCGGCCTCTGGTCGAGCGATACGGGCCCTATATGTTGGTGTCGCGAAGAGACATCGAGATGGCAGATCGATGGTTCGCCAAATATGGCGAGGCAGCGGTATTTTTCGGCCGAATGCTTCCGGTCGTCCGGACCTTCATCTCCTTTCCGGCCGGCATCGCCGGGATGAATATTTATCGGTTCATTCTATTCACCTTTCTCGGTGCGTTGCCTTGGTGTTATCTTATGGCCTACATCGGCGTCAAGATGGGAGAACAGTGGGAGCATTTGCGAGATTATTTTCATCAGTTCGATATCGTGATCGGCCTCTGTCTGGCATTGGCCCTCGGCTATTTTCTCTGGTCCCATTGGCCGAAGCGCCGCGTCACTCCTGAGGTGTAACTCACCCATGCTCTCGATCTACAACACGCTCAGGGGGAGGAAGGAACCCTTCCACTCGCTCCAGCCGAAGACCGTTCGGATGTATGTCTGCGGCGTGACCGTTTACGATTACTGCCATATCGGTCATGCGCGTAGCGCACTCGTGTTTGATGTCATTCGACGTCATTTAGAGGTCTCCGGCTATCAAGTCGAGTTTGCAAAAAACTTCACTGATGTCGATGACAAGATTATCAATCGAGCGAATGAACAGGGTGTCAGCTGCGACACAATCACTGCGAAATATATCCAAGCCTACTACGAAGACATGGGGCGATTGGGCATTCGTCAGGCATCCATCGAACCCAAGGCTACTGAACATATGTCCGACATCGTTCATTTAACCGAAACCTTGATTGCAAAGGGCCTGGCCTATCAAGTCGATGGGGATGTGTATTTTGAAGTAGCCAAGTATTCTGGGTACGGGCGTCTTTCCAAGAGGCGGCTGGATGATATGCAAGCCGGTGCACGTGTGGACATAGATGAGCGGAAGCGACACCCAATGGACTTTGCTTTGTGGAAGAGGAGCAAGCCGGGCGAGCCGTCGTGGGACAGTCCCTGGGGGGCCGGGCGCCCCGGTTGGCACATCGAATGTTCCGCCATGTCGATGCGCCATTTAGGTGAGACCTTCGATATTCATGGGGGAGGGATGGATCTCATTTTCCCTCACCATGAGAATGAAATCGCCCAGTCGTGCGGCGCTACCGGTAAGGAGTTTGCGCGGTATTGGATCCACAACGGTTTCGTGCAGATCAACCAGGAGAAGATGTCCAAGTCCCTGGGGAACTTCTTTACGATTCGCGAGATCTTTGAACAGTCAGAGTGGCCGGATGATATTACCGGCGAGATGCTGAGGTACTTCCTCCTTGCGACTCAATATCGTAGCCCGGTCGACTTCTCTGAGCACGCCGTGAAGGAAGCCAAGCAGGCTCTGGATGGATTTTATGACCTATTCATGCGACTGCGTGAGCTTAATGGGACGGCCACTGTTGACAACGAATTGGGACAGACGATCGAGCGATGCCGACTAGCATTTCGTGAGGCGATGGACGATGACTTTAACACGCCCGTGGCGATTGCAACTTTGCAAAGGCTGCGATCTGATGTGAACAAGCTGCTGGTACAGGGTCTTTCGACTGAGGCGCGAATGAGAGCCAGAGAGGAATTTCGGTCCCTCGGGAAAGTGTTGGGCTTGTTCAATCTGGAGAAGTGGCACTATGTTCTCAGGGCGGATCCAAGCGGCCATCGAATCTCAGGTGGCTCTGTAACGCCAACACATGACGACCAAATGACAGATGTAGCAATTGAAGCAAAGGTTTCGGAGCGTAATGAAGCCAGGAAACAGAAAGACTTCAAAAAGGCCGACGAGATTCGTCAGTTCCTCGCCTCCCACGGTATTGTCATCGAGGATAAGCCCGATGGCACCAGCCGGTGGAAGCGATAGTCCCCCGGAACTGATTTATGGGCTGCACGCCGTGCGGGAAGCATTGCGCGCCGGCTCGCGTCCGCTACAGCGGCTGCTCGTGCTTCGGACCGATCGGCAATTTGCCGATCTCGCGCAACTGGCGAAGGCGCAACGAGTTCCTGTTCATGTGGAACCTCCCCCCGCCTTCGATCGATTGGTGCCGGGCGGAAATCATCAGGGCGTAATCGCGCTGATCGCTGCGAAATCTTACGACACGACGGAGCAGATTCTCGAGCGGGCGAAGACCCGAGATGAGCAACC
>JBBRRM010000311.1:0-3876 GCA_038275915.1 Nitrospirales bacterium | reverse complement strand
CAGGCATCAAGGATGCCTATGAGAGCGGACGGGGCCTCCTCACCTTGCGTGCGAAAGTGAAGGTCGAGACGGATGAACGCACGGATCGTGAACGGTTGATCGTCACGGAGCTGCCCTATCAGGTCAATAAGTCCAAGTTGATCGAAAAGATTGCCGAGTTGATCAGAGACGAACGGATCAAAGGGATTTCCGATTTGCGCGACGAATCCGATCGGGACGGTATCCGCGTCGTCATCGAGCTCAAACGCGGGGAAATTCCGCTCATTACGTTGAACAATCTGTACAAACTCACGCAACTCCAGACGACCTTCGGCGTCATCATGCTCGCCCTGGTGAACAACCGGCCGGAAGTGTTGAACCTCAAACAGATCCTGCATCATTTCATCGAGCACCGGCGCGAGGTCATCGTCCGTCGGACCGCGTTCGAGTTGCGCAAGGCGGAAGAGCGGGCCCATATCCTCGAAGGGCTCAAGATTGCGCTCGATAACCTGGACGCGGTGATCACCTTGATCCGACGGGCGCAATCGCCCGATGAAGCCCGAGTGGGCCTGATGCGGGAATTTACGCTGACCGAAATCCAGTCGAATGCGATTTTGGAGATGCGTCTTCAGCGGCTCACGCAATTGGAGCGCAACAAACTCATCGAGGAATATAAAGACGTCCTGAAGCAGATCGCGCACCTCAAGTCGATCCTGGGCAGCGAAGCGTTGGTTCGTTCGATCGTCAAGGAGGAGCTGATCGAGGTGCGTGAGGCCTACAAAGATGAGCGCCGCACGCAGATCGTGAAGGAAGAAGCGGAGATCACCCTTGAGGATATGATCGCGAACGAAGAAGTGGTCGTCACGATTTCGCACGCCGGCTACATCAAGCGCAATCCGGTCACCCTCTATCGGGCGCAGCGGCGAGGCGGCAAGGGCAAAATCGGGATGGGGGTCAAAGAAGAGGATTTTGTCGTTACCCTCTTCACCGCGTCCACCCACGAGTCGCTTTTGTTCTTTACGGACGCGGGGAAGGTCTATTGGTTGAAAGTTCACGAGATTCCGGACGCAGGGCGAGCTGCCAAGGGCAAAGCACTCGTGAATCTGCTGGCGTTGTCCGGCGAAGAGAAGGTCACTGCGACCGTGCCAGTTAAAGATTTTCGTGAAGACCGGTTCGTCGTAATGGCGACTGCGCAGGGTATCATCAAGAAGACCGAACTCTCGGCCTATGGCAATCCCCGCCAGGGTGGCATCATCGCGCTGTCATTGGACAAGGGGGATCGGCTCATCAGTGTGCATGTTACCGACGGCCAGCGTGAAATTCTGCTGGGCACGAAGAAGGGCATCACGATCCGTTTCAAGGAAGACGACGTCCGCCCGATGGGACGCACGGCGCACGGGGTGCGGGGCATTACACTCGAGGAAGGCAACGAAGTCATCGGCATGGAAACCATCACGCCCGACTCCACCACCCAAATCCTCACGGTCACCGAGGGTGGCTACGGGAAGCGCACGCCGGTGAACGAGTATCGCGTCCAGGGACGCGGGGGAAAAGGTATCATCAGTGTGAAGACCAATGAACGCAACGGACTCGCCATCGGGTTTCTTCAAGTCCGTGACGGCGATGAGATCATGCTGATGGCCGCGCAAGGTAAGGTGCTGCGGTGCAAGGTGGATGGCTTCCGCGAGATCGGCCGTAACACTCAGGGGGTTCGGATCCTGGATCTCGACGGCGAGGGCGACCGGGTCGTGGCCGTCGCGCGATTGGCGGAAAGTGCCGAGGTGCTCCCCGAGGAAGGCGGCGGGTAACGGATACGCGCGATAGCATACGGCGTGTTCGTTGAGCGCAGGCCTTCCATGCACAAGCAGGATTCTTCTTCAACGTCCCTTCCCGGATCCCAGCCCAAGAAGCCGCTGGATACGGTCGTCAAAATGGCCCTCGGCGTGTTCGTCGGGTCCTTCGCCCTGATCTGGGGCGGGATGTATCTCAGCCGTCCCGATCGATCGATCCCTCCCTATAGCATCGGATCGCAAGAAGAGACCGCCGTCGCGATCCATGTGCCGTACTGGACGAGCGACGGCGAAATCGAAACACTGATCGAACGCTTTCGTAAAGTCGGTCACGAGACGAGAAATTTCGGAACGATGAAGGTCAGGCCGACGACGCCCGACGATCCGAACGGACGCTACCGTCGTCTCATCATCTACATCTTTTCTCTTGATGACTGGACGGAGCCGGCTATATTGCACAAATACTTGACCGGAGAGGACCGGGATGTTCGGGAAGGATTTCGAAAAGCCTTGCGGGGGTTGTATCAGCTGACTGAGTCGGAAGAAGAAGGGCGGATCGGTCCATTGGTGGATGGGCCGGAGACGGCAGCGACGGAGGTCTATACCCGTCGGCTCTTTAAGGGACCGCTCGGCCCGCCTTCGGCGCGCGCGGGCGAGCCAACGCCTGTGCCATGAGCTCCGTGAGGCGATCGCGGAGAATCGGATCTTGAATGGTGGTCACATGTGCAGAGATTTCTTCGAGCAGGGCGGCGCTCGGTGGTGAAGCAGTCGCACGAAGGGATTCTGGCAACGCAGGTCCGGAGTCGGCCTCAGGCAGTTCCCCTACCCGTAGGACGATGTCGGTGACGAGGTCCGCGCCGGCTACCGTGTTGAGTTTCTGAATGAGTGTCGGCTTGAGGAACGTAAGCTGATGCATCCAGACACTGTTGTGCACCAGGAGATAGAGCTTTTTGTAGCGAATCTGGTCGGGCCAGGTATTCGACGCGATGGGTTCTCCGACAATGGAGATCCAGTCACGGCGCAAGCGGCTTTCGAGCAACTTGGATTCAAGGCCCAGGCGGCGAGCCAGTCCTTCGAGGACGTGAGAGACAGAATCGATGGAGCCAGGTCCGCGCATGGCTGCATCATAGCAAAAACGACTGTGGCAATCAGCAGCCGGCTCTGCGTCATGCTCAAACGGTGTCTTCCCGCGGTTCCGAATGAAAGCCTGACGACGATCTACGTCAGGACATGAAAGTCTGATGGGAAAAGAAAAGGACAGCTTCGAAAAAGCCTTGGTCACGAATCGCAAGGCCTACCACGACTATTTCATTGAAGAGAAGTTCGAAGCGGGCATCATGCTCCAGGGTACGGAGGTCAAATCCCTGCGAGAGGGGCGGGTGAACCTACAAGATAGCTATGCCAGCGTAAAGGAGGGCGAGATCTTTCTCCATCATTGCCATATCAGTCCCTACAGCCATGGCAACATCATGAACCACGAGCCCCTGCGTACCCGGAAACTGCTCCTCCACCGCAAGGAAATCAATAAGCTCCTTGGTAAAACCCAGCAGCAAGGGCTCACGCTCATCCCGCTCCGCATTTATTTCTCCAAGCGAGGCCTGGCCAAAGTCGAGCTCGGGTTGGCCAAAGGCAAAAAGCAGCATGACCGCAGGGAATCCATCAAAACGCGGGAAGCCAGCCGCGAAGTGGAACGGGCAATGAAGAGTGGTAAAAGAGGCGAGTAAGGAAAAGGACCAACCTAACTCTGAGTCCGCTCGATCCAGAGTGTAAACACTTCCGGTGAACCTCCGGGTCCGCTCGTTCCCCCAACGATCTGGACCAACAGATCGACGTGGTCGCCACCGGCGAGCATCGGTGCTCGAACCGTACTCGTATTCCTGCCACAGGCTCCCTGATCAAGGACATCCACTACCCCACTCTCGTCTTCCAACGAGATCACCGTCAGCTCGTAGGGCTTCCCACATCCTCGCGTCATGGTTTGCGTCTGAACGCGACGGACGATACCGGCTATCCTGATTTCATGTAGGTGGTAGCTAGTGGGATTGGAAAGAAGTTTCCCGATGGTAATGCGTTCGTACGAAGCAAGAGGAATCTGCCATGACCCTAC
>JBBRRM010000310.1:0-3884 GCA_038275915.1 Nitrospirales bacterium | reverse complement strand
ACCCTCAACGTACATAGGATCCTCGGGCGTAGTTCGCTATAACCTCGCCGGAAGGTCTTTTTGAACGGCCTCGCGATGCTTCTTCACTTCGGATGATCACATCATTCACGCGCGATCATTGAAAAGTATGTTTTCCACATTCTTGAACCTCGGGTGTCCCCTCGGAGGGGGCGGATCTGAAACGAGGTACGAAATACGCTTCACGAGCAGCCGTCTCTGCTCGATACGGCTGCATTCCTGCTATGAGTAGGGTATTTGTCTTGGGAAAGATTAGGAGCCGACTGCGCAAAGCGTCGGTGTTGGGTAATGAGAATGGCTGGATATTTCCGCCGGTGGCAGTCCTTCTAGCAGATCTGTGACTCGTTCGTCATCTCCTTGACCGTATCGAAGAAACTCCACTCCGAAGTGACCGTCTTTAGACCAGCGAACCACCGATACTTCCACGACCAAGGGGGTGTGTTCCTGAGAAAAAGCAATTTCTAGGGCGAGGTAGGCGCCCTTGTTCAGTGGAATGTCGCTGCGCATCCTGCAGCCTGTAGGCGAGAGGTCGAGCAGGACCCCTTCTCCCCCGCAAATATCGCCGTGGATATTCGCAGGGTAGACCACCGGAACTCGAAGACCACATCGTGGCTGCATTGTCATAAGCACATATCGGTAGAGGTGAGGAAAACTTGATTCATCGGAATGACGTGCGTGAAGACGGTGAGTTATCCGCCCTTTTGTGAGTGTTTCACGAGGAAGGCGTGAAGGTCACATCCTTTACGGGCGGTCTCACGCCGGGGTTGGGAAGGGACGGGGAGCACGCGCCGGTTTATTGTTAGGAGTGGTGGTAAGAGGAGAGCAGATGACACGCGAAAATGTGAGAGGCTTATGCGGCGATCTTGTTGAGGAGTTTCTTCATTTCGACATGGGCAAAGATGACGTCAGGCTCCCGTTGAAGGGCTTCGTAGTAACTCCGTCCGAAACCGTCTCCTTCTTCCGAAGGACGGATAAGGGCTCGGGCCTCTATCAGAAAGTGCTCCACCTCCACGAGCGATAACTCGGCCTCATCATCCAAGAGCTCGTCGATACGCACCACCAGCTGAGATAAGGGGTGGAGCCAGGTAAACCAAGGATCGTTCAATACCAATTGCAGCAGGAGACCGGTTGATGGGACACGGCCATTGATGCGTTCGTAGGTCACTTGTTCTGCCAGAATGAGGGCCTTATGGAGATCTAAGAGGCCACCTCGCAAATCGAGGAGTCTCTTCCGGAGTGGACAGGACTTCCTGTTCGAGGTCTTGTGCGATGCTGTTTTCATAAAATTACTTTACCAGGTTATTGGAAAAATGGGGACCCCTGGAACTCAGGCGTGAGGTCGCTATCCGCCCTAGTGTGAATATCGGCATATTCAGTCTTGTGCTGTAGCAGGTTGTTAAAGAGAGCGGTTTTTTTATACCCCCGGCCGCCCTGAGTTAACCTCTTCGTGCCGGACGCACCTATTTCCATGCTGAGTCATTTATTTTCCGCTCCTCGTGCCGACTGAAGAAAAGGGTAGGCAAGAAGGCCTGGAGCTTGCGCTCCCGGCAGTTACGCTGCCTTCGCCATGAGCGCGCGCTTGACCTGGAAGTGGGCGAGCACCACATCAGGAGCCCGATGGAGGGCTTCATAGTAGGCGCGCTCGAATCCGTCTCCCTCAATCGAGGGGCGGGTCAAGGTGCGCACCTCGGCCACAAGGTGTTCGACGTTTTCATGGGTGATGTCAAAGGCGTCATCGTCGAGAAGTTGATCGATCCGGAGCAGCAGATCCAACACCGGACAGAGCCAGGTGAACCAGGGATCGTTGAGTACCAATTGGAGCAGCTCGTCCGTTGAGTCGACGCGACCGTGGATGTGTTCGTAGGTGAGTTGTTCCGCGACAATCAATGCACTATAGAGAGAGAAGAGTCTCTGACGTACCTCCAGCATGGTGTGCCGCAGATGGTCGGCATGGGCGATCGGAGTGGATGGTAATGAGGACGGCCCCATATGCTAAGTGTAGCAGGGCCATCACAAAAAGCGAGGTCTCACGTCGATGGGAGAGAGCGAAGGGTGAGGTAAAGATCGAGGAAGGGTCTGACGTGTGTCAGCTCAGCCATGGCCCGAACTGTAACCTGTCCATTACGTCGGCGGACATATTCCGCATCTCGCTAAGGACCCACGCGAGTGGCGAATTGCGCGAAGAGCTCACCTGTGAGGTAGCCGGTATCGGCTGGGTCGATCACATCCCTGCGGCGGAGATAATCGTTGAGGATACGACCGCTGGCGGTTTTGTGGACGTGGGGCAGCGCGAGATTCATATGATAGCGTTCGACCGAGCCGGCCACGCGACTGATAAAAATCACCGTGCCATCCGGTTCCTGCCGTTCGACGATCCCGACGTGTGTCAGCGGGTCGTTCACTTTGCCATCACTGTTGTAGTCCCATGTATTGTCGAAGAAGACGAGATCGCCTGGGTGGGCAGCCGGCCCCTGGTGGAATGTACCCTGTTGGCGTATGTGAGCATGGATGAGACGGACGCCATTGGCATGAGGGTCAGGGGAGCCACCGGTATAGAGATCGATGCCGTGTTTGAGGAATATTGCGCGGGTCACTCCGGCACAATCATAGGCAATGCGGCGGCCGTTCACTTCAATGGTGCGGGCTCCGATGAGCTGGGTTGCCGTGCGGACGATAGCGGTTCGATGAGGTGTCCCTTCTAGCCTGGGGCAACAGCCGTCCCTGTGGGTAGTCTGCGAGAGATCTCGGGTCACCCCGACGCAGCCGGCTACGGTCGCAATCGCGAGGAGGCAGCTGAGCAACAACAGACGAGGCATGGTTGTGTGTCCTGTACTCATTCCGGAGAGCGTCCGAATGCGAGCACAGGCTATCATGTAAATGGAGGCCGACCAATCAAAGGGCTACTTTGCGCTGAGCGACCTGTCCTCGAGAACAGGCGATTTCGCACATCGGAAGCCAATGGTGGCGGAACGTTGATCCGGCGCTGACCCACCGCGGGTGGCCGTTCGGAGCATGATCTGGTTACTCTTCCACGAACCGCCGCGGACACTCTTATAGCGCCCGCTGGTCGGGCCCGGCGGATTGCGCTCCGGCATATAGGCGTAATAATCGGAACCGAACCAGTCCTGCACCCATTCGGCGACGTTGCCTGCCATATGATGGAGGCCATAGGGGCTGGTGCCTGCCTCATGCGAATCCACTGCGGCGAGAATGGGAATCTCATGGACGTGATGCTGGCCGAACATGGCGAGTGTGGGGTTAGGAGCGATTTTACCCCAGGGGAAGAGGCCTCCTTCCGATCCTCTCGCCGCCTTTTCCCATTCAGCCTCCGTTGGAAGTCGTGTGCCCTTTGCCACGCACACATCCTTCGCCTCGCCCCAGGTGACATAGAGCGCGGGCCACCGGCTTAGGGTCTGATCTGTGACGGAGTGAACTGTGATCACGTGCCAAATCAGTTTCTGCAGCTCATCCGAGGGATGGAGCTTCCGTTCTTGCAAGTAGGCCAGGTATTCACCAAGGCTCACTTCATCGCGATCCATCTCGTACGTATCCAGCCAGACTCGATTTTGAGGCAGTTCCGTATCGTCGAATTGCGTCCAATTCCCATAAGGATCGTCATCCACTCGCTTGCTGCCGAGCAAGAACAGACCGGCTGGGATCGTGAGCATTGGCGACGGACGGGCTAGTGCTGCGATCCCGGCCAAATGGCGGACCAGTTCCGGCGAGGACTTCGATCCAGCCTTCACGTCTCGTGGGCTTCCCGTACTCATGAGGAGGAGAGAGAGGACGCTGAGGAGCCATGTACGAGAGCGCCGCATCAGGTTGTACTGGGGGAGGAGAGGGCCTTGTTGATTTCCCGAATGAGG
>JBBRRM010000309.1:0-3899 GCA_038275915.1 Nitrospirales bacterium | reverse complement strand
TTCAGCAAGGGCCCGATCGAGGACCATGACAACTCTGTGGAGACGCCAAGTTGATCGAGGAGATCGGATACGAACAGACCAGCCATGAGGGGAGGTAGCCCCCATTGGAGGACAATCCCCAACACGATTCCGCCCAGGCTCCCTATGCAGCCCAAGAAGGCCGCCTGCACCACATACATCGAGACTACCGTGGCCGAATCCGCGCCGACCGCTTTAAGGATCGCGATCGTCCGTAGTTTGTCCCGCAAGAATGCATGAATCGAAGTCCCCACCCCCAGCCCTCCAATGAACAGAGCGGTGAGCCCGATCAGCCCGAGATAGCGGGAGAGTTGGTCGAGAAATTGCCTCAACTGAGGCTGAGCCGTGCGATAGCTGGAAAGGCGGGCTGAATCTGTCTCCAGCCGACCGCGCAGCTCGGAGAGAAGCGGCTGAACCGGCACAGCGGGCGGCACCCTCACGAGATACCGTTCTCGTACGCGGCTTCCCGGCTTAATCAACTCTGCCGCCCGTAAGCCTTCTTGCGCAATGATGACCCGTGGTCCCAAGCTGAAGGCATTAGCCATTCGATCGGGCTCCATTCGCACGATGCCGGCAATGAGAAACATCGCTTGTCCGATCTTCAATTGATCCCCGACCGAGAGGCCCATCCGAATGAGCAACGATTCCTGCACCACCGCTCCAAAACACGACTGCCCGCCACAGCGGCGGGTATCCGGGTGGAGCAGAACATTCAACGTTTGCGGCGGGTCGAGTCGGATCGCTCCGTACAAGGGATACGTCGATTCGACTGCTTTCAGTTCAATGATCTGAGTCCCCTGCGTGAGAGAAGACCCCCGGTTCGAACGCGCGGCCATGGCCACAAGCTCGCTCACATGGGTGAAGGCCATGCCTCGATTGCCCAAAGAGTCCACCACGGTCTGACCTGCAAGACTCAGAGGATGAGTCAGACGAATCTCAAGATCGCCACCTAACAACCCTCGCGCCTCTTTCGTGACGGCCCGATCCATTTTCGCGCCAAACAGCGATACCCCGACCAAGGCGCCTACCCCGATTGCGATGCAGGCAAAGAAATAGAGAAAGTGCCGCCAGGCACCCCTGGTTTCGCGCCAGGCCATCCTCAAGATAAAGCGATTCACTGGAGTGACTCTGCGACCCGACTATCTGAGTCGGTGAGGGTGTCTGATTCGATACGGCCGTCGCGCAATGCAATCACGCGCTCCATTGAGGAAGCCATGGCTCGATCATGCGTCACGAGGACTAGTGTCGTGCCGTAGTCACGATGAAGAGAAAGAAGCAGATTCATGACGTGCTGGCCCGTGGCCGAGTCCAAGTTACCGGTTGGCTCGTCGGCCAACAGAATCGGGGGGTGACAGGCAAAGGCTCTAGCCACAGCCACCCGCTGCTGCTCGCCTCCCGACAGTTGGACGGGATAATGATGCAGTCGATCTCCCAGGCCGACGGATCTCAACAGCTCCGTGGCACGCTCCTGGGCAATACGCATTCCAGCCAATTCCAATGGCACCAGGACGTTTTCCAGGGCGGTGAGGGTGGGAATGAGGTGAAAGGATTGGAAAATGTAGCCGATGTGATCGCGACGATACCGCGCCAAGGCACTCTCGCGCATCGTCGAGATCTCCATGTCGTTCAATTTAATAGAGCCCGAGGTCGGTCGATCCAATCCCGCTATCAAGCCAAGCAAAGTGGACTTACCACTCCCCGATGGGCCGACGATGGCCACGCGCTGCTTATGCGGGATCTCGAGTGTGACATCATCCAGGATGGTAATCTGATGGCCTCCGCCGGCCAAACGCATCGTCAGGTGCGAAAGAGTGATCATTGTGTCCGTGAGCCTCCCACAGTATCGTCCAGGTGAAGCCTATATTATACTGGAGGATGATGCACCGTTCATGGATACCCACAAAACCATTATCCTGCCTCTGCCTGTCCTTGATTGTCCTCAGCGGGTGTGACCGCGGCGGCGCTCCCTCTCCGCCCACGGCTTCGAGCGCCCCGCGCGACGGCATTGGACAACGTCTAGGAACCGATGTCACTGCGCAACCGGGTCGACCGAATACTCAAGTCTCCGTCGATCGCCCACGCATCGTCACCTTCGGCGACAGTCTGACGGCCGGCTTAGGTGTCGCCACGGATGAATCGTATCCCGCTCAACTGCAGCGGAAACTGGATGCCTCGGGCTATCCCTATCGCGTCATAAACGCGGGAGTCAGCGGTGATACGACAGCCGGCGGAATGCGAAGGGTCTCCTGGGTCCTGAACAGTAAGCCGTCGATCGTTATTCTGGAATTAGGCGGCAACGATGGCCTCCGCGGTCTCAGCCTTCAAGAGACGAAGGCCAATCTTGAACGGATCATTCAACAACTTCAAAACGTCTCGGTCACCGTCGTGTTAGCCGGGATGAAACTCCCTCCTAACTATGGAAAGGAATATACCGCTGGATTCGAGGCGCTCTACCATGCCTTAGCCAAGCAGTATCATCTTACGCTGATTCCATTTTTTCTCGATGGGGTGGCAGGCTCAACTTCGCTCAATCAGGCCGACGGCATTCATCCGACCGGAGAGGGCTATCGACTGATTGTCGAGCAGGTCTTCCCGGCGCTTGAGCCACTGCTCAGGAAAACAGGTAAAGGTAGCCTTTGAAAAAGCGAACAGGGCAGGAAAAAGTCCCTGCCCGATGGAGAAATCCGTCAGGCAGGGACCGAATCAAACGGATAAATGGGAATGAGTCGATCTAGGTCTTCTTGAAGAAGGAATCATAGACGCCATAGGCCAGGATCAAGCCGATCAATGTGTAATACAGACCGGTGACCCCGCTGTAATCCGGCGGTCCCTCACCCTTCTGCTCATTCGCCAGAACAAAGGACACGCCCGTTAACAGAACCGTACCGGCCACCGACACAACCCCCATACAAACCTTTTTCATACCTTAATCCTCCCTCAGATCAAGTGGACAAAATGAGGGCCGCATTATACTGAAATTGCCGGACGAGACGCAATGGCTCTTAACATGAGAGTGGAAATCGAAACGGAACCTGCATGGGATAGGCTAGGGAATGGTAGGCGTCTTTGCAAATACCTTCAACGCCGTCGAGACTTCTCTGAAAGAATGGGCGAGCTTGTCGAGTTGGGCTCCTTTTGACAACACCTCACCTGCGATGGATTTGAGTTGACTGTCATAGCCCCCCACCTCGGAGGCAACATCCGAAACCTTCGCAAGCATGTCTTTACAAGCGGACAACTGCTGCTGCAATTGCCGGGAACTCGCCTGGCTAGCCTTAACCTCTTCCATGGAAGCTTGAAGTTGTTGTGTCAATCTGCCGACATACGCCTCTCGATCCCGTATGTCTGATTCCAGATTCATCCGCACTTGCTCGCTCTCGCGACGCCGTTCCTCGAGATTGCGAATGGCCTGAATCCAAGGAGCGACATCGCCACCGAGTTTTGGCGAATCAGGCAGCGGGTACCCACCCTCCAATGCCTTCATCGCAAGTTGCAGCCATTCCACAAACGCCATCACTTCGCCCAGCTTCAGGTCCGCCGATGAAGCCGAGGCGGGCGCAGACACGCCGTTGCCATTCGGAGAGGATACCGTCGGCTGGGAGGAGACAAACGGCTTCATTTTCTTCGAGTGACCGTTTCCCGGCTGTGCCCAGCGATGGTATTCCAACAGAACCGCAATACAATGGCGGCACATCGGTTCATCCGGTAGCGAACAGCTGCACTTTGAAATGAGATGTCCCTCTTTGAGACGGATCGTCTGTTCGTAGAGGCCAGAATTCCCAATGACGGCAGAAGAGATCTGGGCGTCATCAGCCTCAACGATTCGAACGCGATTTTCAGAAAGGTACTGATTGCCGATGTGAAAAGCATTGCGATCAACG
>JBBRRM010000308.1:0-3907 GCA_038275915.1 Nitrospirales bacterium | reverse complement strand
GCGCGCGGCTTCGAGCTTATCGTTCGTCAGGATCTCAAAAGGGAGATGGAATCGGCGGTAGAGCTCGTCCTGCCATTGCTCGGCCAGACTGCCTGGGCAGACCACCAAGCAGCGATGCAGATCGCCCCGCGCGATCATTTCTTTCATCAAGAGCCCTGCCATGATGGTCTTACCTGCACCGGGGTCATCAGCTAGCAAGAAACGGAGCGGTTGGCGCGGGAGCATGGCCTCGTAGACCGCAGTGATCTGGTGCGGTAAGGGATCGACGAGTGAAGTGTGGACTGCCAGAACCGGATCGAAGAGATGGGCGAGGCGAATGCGATGTGCTTCCGACACGAGCCGAAACAGACTGCCATCACCGTCGAAACTCCAGGGGCGTCCATGCTCAACTACTTGAAGACGTGGCTCATCATGGCGATATAGAAGGACGTTCGCCACACGGCCGGCCGGATCTTTGTAAGTGAGTTCGAGCGCTTCCGAGCCAAACCACTGCACACTGACGACAGAAACTAAGGAGTCAGGGAGGATGCCGCGGACAGCGGCGTTGGGTCGGAGATCTTCGAGCTTGCTTCTTGATTCGTCTGCGGCTGTGGACATGGGCCGCAGAATACCCGTTTCCCCGACGGAAATCATCCCGCCTTTCAGGGAATAAACACGTATTAGATTATGTGTAGTGTTAAACGGCAGGGGGCAGAGGACAGCCGCACGGCGGGGAAGTTTGAGGTTGGAGGCGACAGGGTGGACGCAATAGAGAAGGATAAGGCTGAGGCTAAGGTTTAGCCATCACGCGGCGTCGATGCTCATCGTCGGCTCTCTCGTCAGGATATCTGTGGCTCAGCGGGACTGGTGGCGTCGGATTGGTAAAGAATTGGGCTCCGTACGATGGCGGGTTTTCACACCGCCTTACTTACCCTCACGCGATCTCCGCGCGTAATCGTCCCTCCTTGCACGACGGCCGCATAGATGCCGACATGGCCCTGATTGTGCTGGACCGCTGTGCGCAAGATGCCGCTATCTTTTGGAAGGTCTCCCTGCGCGAGCGTGGTCATGACGCAACGGCCGCATGGGCCGGAAATCTTCAGCCGGACTTCATCGCCGATGGCCATGGTCTGACCGATCCATGTCTGTTCGACAAACCCCTGCTCCCCTGTCGACATCTCCACCACGATGTTCGGACGAAAGCGGGGGACTGCAAACCGGCCCTGCGGATAGATTTCACTGAGCCTGGCGAGCGTGGCGGTAGTGAGGAGATGAACGGTCGCGCCGTCGAAGAAGGTGCCCATGGGCAGCGCAAAGTCGGTGACGGTGTCCCGATGGTCGAGGCCGTCCATGTCCGGCCAATACTCTTCGGCCTTCCCGGTCCAGGAGGCGAGTAAGGACGACTGCACACCGGTCACCTGACCGCTCTCGGCGGATGCCAGCGTGACCGTTCGCTTGAGCAGGGTCGAGAGGAGCTGGTTGCACTCGCGCGCATTGCTGGTGATGGTCGTGCCGCCGGGCACGGTAATGCGGACGGCCGCACGTGCCGCGCCGCGCTTCGGCTGATCGATGAATGTGGCGTGGAAACCAAAGAGCGTCGGCCACTTGCCCGGGTTCTTCGCGGTCGCGACTTTGCCATCGGCGCCGTCGATCAGGGCATAGGCCCGGTCACCGAGGAGGCCGTGCTCCGTCACCTCGGTTGCCGGTAGTTCCTCGCCCCTCATCGACTTGACCGGATAGCGCCAAAGCGACGCGACTGTTCCCATCCCGGTTGCCATGCGAGCCTCCCCTGTGGGGGTGTTTGGATAGGGAGCTTATAGCATAGGGCGGAGAGCGTCGGAAAGCCGATGAGTGGAATGACCGCGACGATGACATGATCGGCCGGCTTCCGGAATGCCGCCATGCCGGTGCCGGCGGTGATCGATGGGACGACGATCAAGACCTGATTCGCCATCGGCAGATCGAGGCCCGGCACCTCTGCGGGAGCGGCAAGGTCCCCTTCCCGGAGGCCCATGTCCACCGGGTCTGAATCTTGGTAAGATAACGACGTGATCACATAAAGGACACTCCACTGTGGAGACGAAGATCCCGATTGCCCTTGGTCTCGTGGTGGCCTGGCTCTCGATAGGAACCTTCGGGATGCCAAGCCCCGCCTCTGCCGAATGGTATGTGGCTGGCGATGTCGGGGTGAACTTTGCGGATCGTCTCACCAGCATCTCGGGCACGAACAGCCTCGCGGGGTTTCAAGCCCCCGACTTCGACCTCAAGAATTCAGTCAGTTACGGTGCCAAGCTCGGATACTTTCCGGAGCACAGTTGGTTCGGGATCGAAGGCGAAGTCTTACAGAGCACGCCGCACATCAAAAATTTGGATGACATTCCCGGTATCCATCTGCGAGTGACCACTGTAGGTCTCAACTTGATTGCCCGGTATCCCGGACGCACGTTCCAGCCCTACGCAGGAGCCGGCGTGGCTGCGGTGATCGCCCACCTCGGTGACTCCGCCACCACACAGAGTAATACCGATGTCACCAGTGGGTGGAATGTGATCGCGGGCCTGCGTGCCTTTGTCACCCCCTATGTCGCCGTCTTTACCGAATACAAATATACCGGGGCCACGCTCCGGTTCGATCAGGCATTTGGCACTGTGGGAGGCTTTGAAGGCGTCTACCGGACACAGTTTGTCTTGGTCGGCCTCTCCTATCATTTCTAGGAGCGGAGCACTCCTATGCCTCGCATGACCGTCATCGCGCTTCTATTCGGTGGGCTTCTGATGCTGTCCTCCTGCGCGGAATCAGCCCATCAGGTGCATCGCAACGGGGTGCACAGCGACGTGCCGCCTGAGCTGGAAAAACAGATTGATACCAGCGTGGCCTTTACCGATCTACAAGCCGCCCCTGAAAATTATGTCGGGCGGGTCGTCAAGCTCAGTGGCGTCGTCATCAGGGCCAGACGGCTGAAGGACCAGACCGAGATCGAGGCCCTCCAGCTTCCTACTGATGAAGGAGGGCCCCCGACGGCAGAACGACTTCGTTCCGAAGGGCGTTTCCTGGCTGTCCGGGAAGCGTTTCTCGACCCGGCGACTATACCTCCGGGCACACCGCTTACCGTGATCGGTATGGTCAGAGGCTCAACGACCAGACCACTGGATGACAGTGAGTACATCTATCCGGTCCTCGAAATCAAACACCTCGTCAGTTGGCGCGCCACTCCCTCACAACAGTCAGGAGGCGCTGCCGCTGCTTACTATGGTTCGTATTACCAGCCTTTTTACGGGTGGGGGCCGTACGGATACTACGGCTATCCTTGGGGGGCCTTTCCTTTTGTGATCCAGCCGCCGCCGCCACCACCACCGCCACAACACGTTCCGCCGCAATTCAAGAAATGACATCGACCTTGGCCGAAGGCATGTACAGTGTTCCCTCCGCAGGTCGAGGAACACATCTCTGATTGTTCTTGGAGACACGATCCGCTACACCCTGCGCTGTGCTCGTCCTGTGCTCACCCTCGTACGAGAGCGGCCAGGGACCGTCACGCAAAACGCGATGCGTATCTCGCAAGCCTCAACCATAACCCGCTGCGAACAATGGTGAGCGCGGGATCATGGCGCGCCTTGCTCATCGCCAGCGCATGACCGTTCGAAGTACAATCGCGGCCGACAGCACGTGATACAGGGAGACCTCAACGATGCTCGTGACGCCGGAGACGAATCGTCGGAACCAGTGGCAGGCCTTCATTGCCGCTGCCTTGGTGGCCTGGGCGGCGGTCTTGTTGGGCTGGATCTCCCCTGCTCTATGGATCCTGCTGGGACTGAGTCCGTTCACCTACTGGAGGGTACGGCAACGGTGCCACCGGCGTCTGGCGGTGATGCAACAGCCATTTCCTGATCGTTGGGAGGAGATCCTCCGCGAGCGGGTCGCATTTTTCCT
>JBBRRM010000307.1:0-3945 GCA_038275915.1 Nitrospirales bacterium | reverse complement strand
GGGGTCGGTTGAGGCGGTTCTCGTGACGGGTAGACGGGTGCAGGAGGAGCTTGAGTTATTAGACAGTCATGAAGAGAGGACGGTTGAGTTGACCGGACGGTCGGACGAAGAAGCGCGACGTCTCCGTGCACTTGCCCAGCAGCTGTCCAAGAAGCGAATTGATGCGGCCAAGCGTATGACGACACTCGTGCAAGCGGAGCTGATGGCGTTGAAAATGGAGCAGGCAATCTTTCAGGTCACGGTCTCGAGCGATGAGTCGGCCGAGGGGCTCGGATCGGCTGGATGTGATCGAGTGGAGTTCCTGCTTTCAAGTAATCCTGGCGAACCGCCCAAACCGTTGAACCGGGTGGCGTCGGGTGGGGAACTCTCCCGTATTATGCTGGCGCTCAAGACGGTGCTGGCTGATATGGATGAGGTTCCGGTACTGGTGTTTGACGAAATCGATACGGGAGTCGGTGGGGCAGTCGCCGCGGCCATGGGAACGAGATTGCAGAAGCTCGGGGCCTTCCATCAAGTGTTTTGCATTACCCATCTTCCTCAGGTGGCTTCCCAAGCAGAGCACCATTTACTTGTGGAGAAGGGTCTGGATAGTCAACGGACATTCACGTCAGTTAGAGCGCTCAAGGGGATGGGACGAGAAGAGGAAATTGCTAGAATGTTGGGCGGTCTGACCATCACGAAAAAAGTACGTGAAACGGCAGCGGAACTCATTGCGGGGGCGAAGGGGAAGCGGTCTGAATGAGGAGTGCAGAGGCCTGGCTGGATGTTTGAGACTTCTCTATGAGTTCGCTCGATCGGTCGGGGTAGTCGCCATTGCCATAGCAGGAAGCGATCCCTTGCATTCCTGGACCACGCGTGCGAAGAGTTCGGTCAGCTTCGGTTCGAAGTGGGTGCCGGCGTGCGAAAGCATTTGTTGGCAGGCGTCATCGATGGAGAGAGGCGTCCGGCCGGAAATCTCTGCAGTCAGATGATCGAATGTTTGGGCGAGACAGACGATGCGGGCCAGTTGAGGAATTCCATCTTTCTGAAGTCCGTAGGGATACCCCGAGCCATCCCATCGTTCATGATGGTAAGCAATGATCTGTCCCACCTCGGCCGGAAGCCCCAATGGTAACACGAGTTTCGCACCCTGTTCTGGATGTTGCCGATTGCCGACGGATTCTCCGGTCGCAGGGATTTCATCATCCGCAAATTGATAGGTGTCAGACCCGATCTTGCCGATGTCGTGGAGAAATGCTCCCAACGCCAACGATTTCTGCTCAGCGAGTGTCAGGTTGATTCGGTTGGCCAGGAGCGTGGCGTAGAAACTGACCCGGCTGCAGTGGTTGAGCAACTGGCGATCCTTGGCTTCAAGCAAGTCGGAGAGCACAGGGAGAAGGTCCTGCATGGGGTCGGAACTCGGTGCATGATTCGACGTCGATTTCCCGATCGTCTGGTATCCTGCGAGCAATTCCTTCCAGGCCTGCGCGCTTTCGGTTTCTGTCCCCCAGAGAGCGGTCGACGTCTGGAGGAAATGTCTGAGGAAGTCGAGCCGTTGTTTCTTTTCGAGAGTTTGGTCGACGAGGGAAAGCAACTCCGTGACATTGAATGGTTTGAGCAAGTAACCAGCTGCGCCATGCCGTATTCCCTCCATGGCGGACTTTAAGCTTCCGTACCCGGTAATAATGATGACCTCAACGTTTGAATGGTGATGTTTGATGTCCTGTAGAAGCTCTAAACCCTGACGATCTGGAAGCTTCTGATCAAGTGTGATGAGGTCGATTGGGCGGGAGTTGAGTACATCGATTGCCGCACCTGCTGACTCCGCTGCTTCGATATTAAAAAAAGGGCGAAGTATGACTTTCAGAGCGTCGCGAGGCCCGGCCTCGTCGTCGATTACAAGCAAGGTCGGCTTACTCTTCACCGGCTCAAGAGTCACAGGTTTGTCCATATAGGCATAGTCTCCTGGACCATAACTACGTGCCTCAATTTTAAGCGAATACATAAGCAAATACAAAGCAATTATGCAAAGCAATTATTGTTCCATTTCAGTAAGTTAGCTTGTCTGTGTCAACGGAGTGTGGCATATGGGAGGCTGAAGGCCATATGTAGTTTTCAGGAGCGAACCACTACGTATTGCAGGTGGGAGATTACATCCCCCACTGTGCAAAAAAGACGCAGCAGGGGGAAATTTTGTGTGCTATTCCTGCACTACAGCCTGGGGTTCAGTGCTGGCTTCTTGCTCTGGTCGGCCAATTCCCAACGTATCCATGCGGTATTTGAGCATCCGGCGGCTGATCCCTAACAGGTTGGCGGCATGGGTTTGGATATAGCTGGTTCGTTTCAAAGCATCCAAGATGATTTCGCGTTCGAATTCCATCACGGCCTTCTCGAGTGACAGACGCCCAGCGAGGGTGTCGTCGCGGAGTGAAGAGGAGCGGGTGTCGTTTTTGAGAATGGTGGGGAGATGTTCGGGTGTGATGATATCCGACCCCTTGGACCAAATGAACGCCTGCTCGATGATATTCTCCATCTCTCGCACATTGCCGGGCCAGGGATAACGACTCAACAATTCCACGGCCTCTTTGGAAAACTCTTGGGGCGGCCGGCTTTCTTCTTCGATCCGCTTTGCCAGAAAATGTTTGGCGAGGAGAGGAACGTCTTCACCACGTTCTCGGAGAGGTGGTAAATATAGCGCAATGCCATTGATGCGGTAGTAGAGGTCTTCGCGGAATTGCCCCTTGCGAACGAGTTCCTCGAGATTCTTGTTCGTGGCCGTCACGATGCGTACATCCACCTTGATGGATTGCACCCCACCGACTCTGTTGAATTCCCGTTCTTGCAACACGCGCAGCAGCTTGGCTTGAGTCATGGCGCTGAGGTCGCCGATCTCGTCGAGGAAGAGCGTGCCGGTATTGGCGAGTTCAAATTGTCCGACTCGTCGAGCCGTGGCATCGGTGAACGAGCCTTTCTCATGGCCGAATAGCTCACTCTCGATGAGCGTTTCAGGAAGGGCTGCGCAGTTCAATGCGACGAAGGGGCGCTCGCGCCTGCCGCTGTTATAGTGGAGCGCCTTTGCGACCAGTTCCTTACCCGTACCGCTTTCACCCGTGATCAGGACGGTCGTGCGGCTGTCGGAGACTTGCTCGATTTTGGTGTAGATGTCCTGCATCGCCGGGCTCTTGCCGATCAAGTTGTGAAAGGCATAGCGCCGAACAACTTGCGCACGGAGTTGTTTGACCTCCCGTTGGAGTTCCTGATCTTTCAGCGCGCGCTCCACGATGATGCGGAGTTCTTCTACATCGAAGGGTTTCGAAAGATAGTCGGCCGCGCCGAACTTCATGGCATCGACGGCAGTTTTGACTGACTTTGTCCCTGTTAGCATGATGACTGGTGCCGTACGGTCTTCGGCGCGGAGGGTTTGGAGGAGCGACAGCCCGTCCGTACCCGGCAGAATGACGTCAAGAAGGACCAAATGGGGGGCTTCCTTGCGAAACAGTTCGAGGCCCTCTTGGGCGTCGGCGGCTTGAATCGTCTCGTACGTCGGTTCCAGCACCGCTTTCAGTGAGGCGCGAACTCGGGCCTCATCATCGATCAACAGCACTCGTTTTTTCATACTGGTGTCCATAGGTGTTAGCGGCTATGCGGGTAATGCGGGCAGGCTCACAAAAAACGTGGTGCCGACACCGACCGAGCTCTTTACCCGAATCTCCCCGTGATGCTCCTGGATTATTTGATGGACAATCGTTAAGCCAAGTCCCGTTCCTTCGTGTTCCCCGCTCTCATGCTTGGTCGTAAAAAATGGGTCGAAAATGTGTTCAAGATTTGTTTCCTGGATTCCCTCACCCGTATCCTCGATTTCAATATGAGCCCAGACTTTTCCTCCCGGTTTCACCAGCTTGCGGGTCTGAACGCGTAAACGTCCACCCTCTCCTGCCATCGAGTCCATGGCATTGAGGAGGAGAT
>JBBRRM010000306.1:0-3963 GCA_038275915.1 Nitrospirales bacterium | reverse complement strand
CCCGCCCCTTCGGGAGCGACCAAAGGACATCCCGCTCCTCGCCCGGCATTTTCTGGAGCATTTTCGTTCGAAACTGAAGCGCCAGCATCTGGGCTTCAGCGCCCAATCGATGGACCGACTCGTCCGATATACCTGGCCGGGCAATGTCCGCGAACTCCAGAACGTGATCGAGCGAGCTGTGATTCTCGCCCGTTCGCCGACGATTGAGATTGATGACCAGTTCCTGGCACCACGGAGTTCGCCTGCAGAGCCAGACACCACGGATAATCTCCAAGAGCTGGAGCGGCAACATATTATTCAGATACTCAACCGTACACAGTGGCGGATCTATGGGCCGAACGGCGCCGCAGCTCAGCTTGGCCTCAACCCGAGTACCCTGCGCAGCCGATTGAAGAAACTGGGGTTGAAGGACTCCACCGTCTCACCAACCAACTGATCACGAGTCGCTCCATCTACGCCGAAGTCTGCCCCAGGCTGGCATGGTGTATGCTCGGGCATGCTTGGAAGTTTTTTTTGATATACGCTGGTTGACACGTACGTTGAAGAGGAGTAATGGTGACGTTGTACGTACTACGATCCATGTGAAGGTGGTGACCTTCAGCGCCGCCTGTCACAATCCCCGAGGTTGTTCCAAACCAAGGAGGAGGTGAAAATGGCAGACCTTAGTCCACCGGGCCACAATGGCCCGTCGAGTCGCGGGCGGGTTTCTCGTCAATCACACTAGCCGTTCTCCATCAGCTCTCGCTTTGCCGCGTACGGCAGCATATACACCGATGAGCCATGTGGGAGTATCCGAGCCGGTGTGATGAACACAAGCGGCTTGGAGAGAGCCGCTTCTCTTCTGATGAGGCGCCTCTGACCCCTCTCGCACGAGCCGTCACTACCAACGCACAATAGAGACCTTCGGCGTCCTAAGCGCCATCCACGGGCGACCTCCCACCTTGGTGCAGGGTCGCCCGTGTTTTTCTTTCTTGGGTGAGCCGAACGATCGTCGGAAGCCGGTAAGCTGGCCCGTTCGTCGTAGCAGCGGACAAGCGATGGCGCGCAGAGGGGATCAAGGGCGAGACTCCTCGTGGCATTGATTGAGAGAAGGAGGTGGCCATGCTTGTCCATGAAGTCATGTCAACCGGTCTCGTGACGGCCAACAAGACAGATACGGTCCGGTCGGCGGTGATAAAAATGATGAACCGCCACTGTGGCGCCCTTCCTGTGGTTGAAGGGAATGCCTGGCTCATCGGGATGGTGACGTTGCGCGATGTCTTGCTGCCGCTGTATCCCAACTATGGCGACTACATTCACGACAACGTGCACAGCCGTGATTTTGTTGAGATGGAAGAGGGGTACCTCGAGGCGCTGGGCGGAAAAGTAGAAGAGATTATGAGCCGGAACCCCTTGACGGTGGCACCACTGGATCCCATTCTGGAAGCCGCCTCCTACATGGGTCTCAAGAACTTCCGTCGAATCCCTGTTGTCGACAAGGGCACACTTGTAGGGATGGTCAGTATCGGCGACATCAACCGAGGGTTATTTTTCGAGAGAGGGATGCGGGGGTAAAAGGCTCCGTGTCGCTTGGACTCTCGTTACCCTGGACAGGCTGCGGGACTCACGTCGATCCGACGCTTGCCGTCGAGGGAGGATGAGGCATAGAATAATCGTGTCGACTGGGTAGCGGCTTCGTGCAGGGAGGCCGTAGTGTTCTGGGAAACGAGACAACCGCCGGACCAGCCCGCTCGATCCTGTTCGTACTGCGGTCAGCACGAAGGCATCGCCCGCAATCTGATCCCTCACACCGTCCCCCACACGTGCGACTCCTGCCAGAGTAAATCTCCTTTGCTCATTTGCGAGAAATGCGTCACGGTCTGCGCGGCAGCATTGGCTCAGCGTAGCGAGGCGGTCGATTCGGGCGTACTCTCGACCATGGTCGTGCCCAAACCGACCGAGATCAAGGCGATTCTCGATGACTATGTCATCGGCCAGGAGCGGGCCAAGAAAGTCCTTTCGGTCGCGGTGCACAACCACTACAAGCGCATCCTGAATCGAGGGAAGCTTCAGCACGTCGAACTTCAGAAAGGGAACATTCTGATGATCGGCTCGACGGGGACCGGCAAGACGTTGCTGTCTCAGACCCTGGCTCGCACGCTCCAGGTTCCCTTCGCGATCGCCGATGCGACGACATTGACTGAAGCCGGCTATGTTGGCGAGGACGTTGAGAACGTCGTCCTGAAGCTGTTGCAGAACTGCGACTACGATGTGAAGCGGGCAGAGACCGGTATCATCTATCTTGATGAGATCGTCAAGGTCAGCCGCAAGTCGGAGAGTCCGTCCTTGACACGCGACGTGTCGGGTGAAGGCGTGCAACAGGCCCTGCTCAAACTTGTCGAGGGGACCATCTGCAGCGTCCCGCCGAAAGGGGGGCGGAAACATCCCGAGCAGGATTATGTGCGAGTGGACACGACCAATATCTTGTTCATATGCGGCGGGGCGTTTGTGGGGCTAGACCAGGTCATTACGGAGCGAACCACGCGCAAGCGATTAGGGTTCGAAGCGAACCGCCCTGAGTTCGAACTGGATGGCCATACCAGCGTCCTGCGTGAGCTTCGATTCGAGGATTTGATCAAATTTGGAATGATTCCGGAGTTTGTCGGCAGATTTCCTGTCCTGACTACTCTCTCAGATCTGGATGTCCCTGCTCTGATCTCCATTCTCACGGGGCCGCGTAATGCGCTCATCAAACAGTATCAAGCCCTGTTCGAGATCGAGGGCGTGATGCTTCAATTTACCGAGGGAGCGGTCAAAGCTGTGGCCAGACGGGCGGCGGAGATGAAGATCGGAGCGCGGGCTCTCCGATCGGTTCTTGAGGATGTCATGCTGGATCTGATGTACGATGTGCCGGCTATCCAAGGGATAAAATCCGTCGTCATTACGGAAGACGTCGTTGCAGGGGTCGGACAACCCAAGATCCTCACTTAACTGGATGCTGAAAAAGTCCACCAGCATTATGGGAGGGTAAAGGCTTAGTCTAAGCAGGCTTGAGGTGAAGAAGGTCTGATCTTCGCTCAACCTCAACCTGCAGGAATGCTGGAGTGGTTTCTCGAGCGGCCTATTAGGCAGCCTGCTTGGTCGGCGTTCCACTCGCAATGGTCTTGGCGGATGGGCTGCTCTCCCCGATTCCCGCGAGCCGTCTCTTCTCAGCTTCGCTTTCTCCCGCCATTGACCAAGCCAACAGCCAAATGAGCGCACCCATCATTCCGAGACCGATGATCTCGACCATGTGCCACCTCTCTCTTCGTCGAATCCTGTCGTCCGTCGCGTTCGCTGGGTCCGTCCTACGCCGCATATCGATCGCGAGTCGGCGTCTGTCTTGTCGACTCACTCGGTTCTTCCTTGCTGCGATCGGATTGACGGAGCGGTTTCTTCGCATTGGAATACAATAGATCCATGCAGACGAAGAAGACCGCCACCAGGGCGCCGATACCCGCTACGATTCCCCAATAGACCTCTGACATAAGTCACCCCCTCACGTATGTACCACACCAGTTAGCCTTTCTAAAAAAGACCCCGACCAAGTCTATGAATGCTCGCGAGCAAATAGCCGAACGGGATTTCTGACCAGGATTTTTGGCGCGAGTGTTGTCGATGTGATGGGATCGTAGCGTCTGTGCTGTTGTGTGTTCGACTCTTGAAATACCTCAGTCGAGAAACATCGAGAGACTCGTGATCGGTTGAGACGAGTCGACGTGAGCCGACACGTGTGGCGGGGATCTAACCGGGCGATGTTCTTAAGAAGACTTCGAGAGAGGAGCGAGCTACACCAAGCCTGACCGCACCGTTGAATCTGTGTTCCACGGAGGACCATGCCACCACCTCAAGAAATAAAAGGCGGTCACAGATGAATGATCATGTTACGCCTCGTGGCAAGCTCGGTCAACATGCAATCCAACGAGGAGAACAACGAGGAAGGGA
>JBBRRM010000305.1:0-3976 GCA_038275915.1 Nitrospirales bacterium | reverse complement strand
GCGGCCCAATAGTAATCCCAGCATCATGCCGGCGGGACCGCCTCCCGCAATGCAACAGCGCACCGATATCGTGTCGGCACCCATGGTCACCTCGACATGGCGAGAATAGGACGAAGCAAAAGAAGACTACTCGTTATGTTTAAACGCGACAAGTAGTCGTGGAGAAGACCCGCTGAGCGCGGGGACAGCTGCATGCATCGCCTAGCAATCTGCAAACAAACTGTGTCGACACGTGAGCACTTTGATGCTCCGCACGTGTGGCACAACAAAAGCACATTCCCACAGAATGCTCAAAAATACTTCTCACCGCCTCTTCCTGGCGCACCGAGAGGCGTCATATCCAAGCAAAGGCCGCAGCGAGTGAAGTAGTTAGGGTGAGACCAAGGTGAGCCCAGACTCGACCGACTTCACCTCAGCTGTTACCTGAGACGTTCCCTTCGAATAATGCTAGCGGCTGTTTTTGCATCCTGCTCAGAGGCGACTCAGCGACCGGGGGATACGGATAAGAGTTCGGAAACCTTCTCCGTAAGAGCGATAGGCAGGAAAGGCTTTTGTAGAAATGCGGATTCGCCCACGACACCGTTGGCGGCGAGAGTATCATCCGCATAGCCCGAGACATATAAGACTTTGATGTCTGGCACCAACACCTGGACCGCTTCAACCAGAGCAGCGCCCGTCATGCGGGGCATGATAACGTCCGCAATGATCAGAGCGCAGCGGCCCTTGAAGGTTTGCAGCATCTTGAGGGCTTCGACCCCGTCGGAGGCCTCAATGACGGGATAACCCTGGTCGCTCAGTATTTTTCCGATCAGACTGCGAATCCCCTCATCATCTTCGACGACCAGTACAATCGCCCCACAGACCTTCTGCGGCTCGACCTCCGACGTCAACACGATCTCCTCCGCTGGGCTCGCAATACGTGGAAGCAATGCAGTGAACCGAGAGCCACGGCCCGGCTGGCTGGCAACCTCCACATAGCCGCGACTTTGCTTGACGATACCGTACACCGTGGCCAACCCCAAGCCGGTTCCCTTCCCCACCTCTTTCGTGCTGAAGAATGGCTCGAAGATGTGCGCAAGGTTGTCGGACGAAATTCCACATCCGGTATCTTCCACGGAAATCTTGACGTGAGGGCCTACGCTTGAACCGGGGTGGAGATCCACATAGGCCTCATCCAGATCGACATTCCCAGTTTCGATCGTCAGGATCCCACCCTCCGGCATCGCATCACGCGCATTGAGCGCCAAATTAATGACCACCTGTTCTAACTGAACGGGATCGCCCAGGACATGGCCGACCTGCGGATCGAGGACGACCACCGTCTGAATTTGTTCACCGATTAAGCGGCGGAGAATGTCTTCCAACTCACGAATCAATATGTTGGGATGGAGCTCACGCTGTTCCAACACCTGACGACGACTAAACGTCAAGAGTTTTTTCGTCAAGGCCGCAGCGCGGGAACCCGCTTGCCCGATCAGTTCAAGGTCACGACGGCAGGGATGCGTGGCGAACTGTTGCCCAAGACGATGGGCATGGCCCATGATGACCATAAGCAAATTATTGAAATCATGAGCGATGCCGCCGGCAAGCCGGCCCAGTGCCTCCATTTTCTGCGCCTGCCGAAGACTGTGCTCGGTTCGTTTGTGCTCGGTAATATCCGTAATGGTTTCGATCACATGGACCCGCCCATCGGCAGTGACTGCTTTCGACCAATGCACCAGGAGGTATTGGTCGTTGGGCATCGGAACCTCACTCGATACGACCGTCCCCGTTGCCAGGGACTCAGGCATCCGACAAAACGTACAAGGCACCATGCAACCGGCGATTTTCTCGTGGCAGGTTGCGTTCGAGATGTCGCCGAACTTCTTCAGGCCTGTTTCGTTTTGAAATTGGACGGTGTAGGTGGCGGGATCAATGACGGATACGATCACAGGCTGGGAATTCAAAAGCGTCCGCGGGTCGTATTGGGGGAGGCTGGTGGAACTGCCCATCGTCAACCCTTTGCGAGAGCTTGATAGACCTGTGCGCGATAGACCTTCCGCGCAACTCTATCCTATATAGATGGCTTGTCAAGAAGATGGTGAATCGCCGGGCCACGGAATCTAGAGACCCAGCCGTTGGCGACAAAGAACTATCACACCGTCTATCTCTAGCAAGTTGCGGCGGAGCCTTTCAGCCTTGGACGAGCAGTCGTGTCGATCCACAGGATCGAACATCCGTGCGCGAGACCAGTTACTTGCGCACAGGTGGCGGCGCCGAAAGAAAACATTCAGCCGTGTGGTCGTTCACCAGCCCAATCGCCTGCATGTAGGCATAGACAATGGTACTACCGACGAAACGAAAGCCGCGTTTTTTGAGATCCTTAGAAAGCGCGTCACTCTCCACGCTCGTGGCAGGAACCTGTGACATCCGTACCCAGCGATTCACTTTCTGTTTCCCTTCGACGAATTGCCACACGTAGCGATCGAAGGAACCGAACTCTTTCTGCACAGAGAGAAAGGCCTGCGCGTTAGTCACGGCCGAGTCGATCTTCAGCCGATTGCGAATGATGCCGCTGTCTTGCAGAAGCGCCGCCTTCTTTTTCACCGTAAACTTGGAGACCTTTACCGGGTTGAACCCTGCGAACGCCTGACGGTAACCCTCCCGGCGCAACAAGATCGTCTCCCACGAAAGCCCTGCCTGAGCTCCCTCTAACAGCAGCATCTCAAAATGTTTTCGATCGGAATGGACGGGCACCCCCCATTCCTGATCGTGATAGCGGATGAAGTGGGGTTTCCCACCGACCCAACGGCATCGAGTCTTACCATCGGAGCCCGGATACTGTTGTTTGGCCATCAATAAAACGGTCGGCTCAGGAACGCAGCCGTCTTCTACTTGAGGTCAACTGGAATGCACCAAACCGGCCTCATTCGGCCGAAATCGGTTCTCTTATGCTTGCGGAGACCCCGCTTGGAGTCGAGCACGACAGCTCCGTACGCCTCTCGCGAAAACACCACCCAATGCCAGAACGCACGATCCTCTTCTTTATGCCATTTGATTGCGAGCAGCGCAAGACCCGGCAGAGCTTCCCACGAGGTGAACGGTACTTCAGTGTTTGCCGCCCGAATCCCAAACTCCTTGAGCAGTCTCCGGACGTAACCTGTGTCAGACCACAGCGTCGAATCGTCGGCAAAGATGCCAAGACGATTCGCCACGCGCTGCATCTCCCGATAGCTGACACCAGCCAGCATAGCCACGGCAGCAATCCCGCAACCGGTCTGTTCGAGTTGGACGACTGGTTTCACACCCGCCTCAACGTACTTAGAGCCTACTGTGAGCTTCCGTCCGACCGTGGTGGCGAAGAGTGCCATCCGGCCGGCAAGGTTTCCGTCACAGTTCGCATTCGAGATGTCATCGAACTTCTTCGAGTCGGCCTCTGTGACACTGGACGATGCAGGAAGCAGAACCAATGAAGGATAGCGCCATAGGCTGGAAATTCAAGAGCGTGTGAATGGCGTACCGGCGGAGGCTGGCGGAAATGCCCATAGTCAAACCTTCGCAAGACCATGACAGACATGTGACCAATACGCGTTCGATGCATCTTCATGAAATCGCAAGGCCATGTCAAGGATGGTCGGACCGCTTCAGGGTATCGCGCGTGCGTTCGCCTGTGTTACGTTCGAACGCATAGCGACCTGGCTCGTCCCAACCTGACAGTTCAAGAATATGCCGCCACACACATTGCGTATCGCGTTCCTCCACCTCTCTCCGATCCCGAGCGAGCTCACCTGGAACCGACGCCTTGTCGAGACGGCGGTCAACACCGCCGCAAAACTCGGCGCGACCTGGATCATCACGCCCGAACTCGTGGTCCCCGGCTATACCTTTGCCGACAGCATCGGGACGGACTGGATCCTGCCGCAACCCGAACCGTGGATGACGCATATGGCCAGACTTGCAGCCCAACTGCGCGTGACATTGTTCCTCTCCTGTCCCG
>JBBRRM010000304.1:0-3985 GCA_038275915.1 Nitrospirales bacterium | reverse complement strand
CGAGGCGATCGTCAAAAACTCGAGGCCGATACCGGCGGACCCGGACCAGCGGACTGCGGCATTCTCGATCAAGATCGGTTGGGGGTCACCAGGAATATGTAATTCCATCGTGAGCTGCATGCCTGTAAAGGGACTGACGATGCTGTCTACGCAGCATCCCTTGGCGGAAAGGTTGCGCACAGATCCCGCATGCCGGAATTGATTCTTGTGCAGTAGGGTGCTGGAGAGCGATACGGGAAATCTTGGATGCTTTCTGGTGACCATAGCGGTGCTCTGGCAGATCTCGTGCGATGCTATTCCTAAGATTGCCGGGATCTGCTCCGGACGGACTCGGTCGAGCTTGTGCATCTCAAGAAAATCCACCCCCGACTTGAGTTTCTGACGAGGACTCCATCTTTCATCGTCAGATTGGTGACAACCTTGAAACCATCCATCTGGAGGGTGAATATGATCTCTATCCGAGTATGATCATGTGCAAATGTCGCAGAGAATTCCACCTGATAGCGAGTGTACCATTGCCTATCACTCTAAAAAGCGAAGTCGGAGAATGAGGGAACATCGAAGAAATCGAGATCCTCTGCGCTTTAGGTCCGATACATTGGAGGGAATATAGCCATGAAACGGCTTGCGAATAAGGTTGCGGTTGTGACTGGTAGTAGCGGGGGGATCGGGAAGGCGATGGCGTTACGTTTTGGTGAGGAAGGAGCCATCGTGGTGGTGGCGGCCAGACGGATGGCGCAATGCGAGCAGACCGTGGCACAGATTCAGCAGCAGGGTGGGGAGGCGTGGGCGATCCAGACAGACGTGGCGGATGAACGTCAGGTCGAGAGGCTCATAGAGGAGACGGTCACACGACACGGACGGGTGGACATTCTCGTGAACAATGCAGGTATCGTCGATGGCAGGAAACTCGCCGAAACGAAGACCGAAGCCTTCGACTTGGTCATGAACGTGAATCTCAGGGGAACATTTTTCTGCTGCCGGGCCGGATTCGCCCAGATGAAAAAGCAGGGTGGGGGGTTGATCATCAATATGTCGAGCGTCGCCGGAGTACAGGCCTGGGCTGGAACGGGAGCCTATAGTGCTTCGAAACATGGAGTCATGGCGCTGACGAAATCCTTGGCCGATGAAGGCCGCCCGTTCCACATCAAGGTGAGTGCAATCTGTCCAGCCGGCGTTGCAGATGAATTAGTCGACGCCTCGTCTGAAGAGATTCTCCGGAGCGAGAAGATCGATCCGTATGACATCGCGGAGACGGCTATCTATCTGGCGAGGCTCGGTCCATCAGCTGTGGTACAGCAGATCGTTATCGATCGACTCGGCGCAGAGTGGTAAGGGGAAAGCGGAATGTGATAGACATCTCCATCATTTTTGATTGCTGGACCGATCGACATTCCTGTGTTCCATCTCGCGATCTTTTGAGCCGCTACTGCTTCTCTCAAACTGTAATGGAGGATTCGAGCAATGACACGATGGGCATTCCTTCGAGGAATCTGTTCCGCTTGCGTACTCTGCTGTGCCTTCCTGGCTTCGCCGGTCGAGGCCGAGTCTTCCCAATCCGAGGTCAACGAAACTGTTGCGTCCGGGCGCACCGTTTCGTTGGAATACACGCTGACTCTGGACGATCAGTCCGTCCTCGAATCCAACGTCGGCAAGGAACCCATGACCTATACCCAGGGCGCGCACGAGATCGTGCCCGGGTTGGAGGCGGCGATGGAAGGAATGAAGAAAGGGGAACGCAAACACATCGTCGTCAGTCCAACGGATGGTTATGGACACATCGATCCCGAAGCGATTCGAGAGGTGAAGAAGGAACTCATCCCGCCGGCAGCGCAACAAGTGGGTATGCAACTTCAAGGGACGGCTGCGGATGGATCGACTGCGTTCCCTCGCGTGAAAGAAGTTAAGGCGCAAACCGTGGTGCTCGATTTTAACCATCCACTCGCGGGGAAGACATTACACTTTGATGTGACAGTCTTGTCCATCGCAGCGGGACAACTTCAGAAATAGCCGGAGCAGTGGCCTCTCATGGTATTAATCTCAGCACCTGCTCTGACTGATTGCTATTTGATTTTCGATGAGCGCACTTCTAGAATGCCGCCATTGGATTGACGTTGTAATGCCCATTACCTCTGGTTCTCGAACAAACTCTCCGCACAAGAAGAAGACCTCCAACAAGTCCCCAGGCCTCAACGCCTCACTGAAGCGCCGTTTTCAGACCCGGTTGCTGAAGTGGTACGCGAAACATGGCCGCGATCTGCCATGGCGAAAGACGTCCGATCCCTATCACATTCTGGTCTCTGAAGTGATGTTGCAACAGACTCAGGTCGATCGGGTGATCCCGAAGTACCATGAATTTCTGGGCCGCTACCCGAGCTTTGAAGAGCTGGCAGTTGCGCAGGTTACGGATGTGAAAAAGACATGGTATCCACTCGGTTACAATATTCGGCCTGAGCGGTTACATAGTATCGCGTGCGAGACAGTGGCGCGGTATGGGGGACAGCTTCCCAGCGATGCGGAGGAATTGCTCTCGTTCAAGGGAATCGGACGGTACACAGCCGGCGCCATTCGATCATTCGCCTTCAACGAAGATGCGCCGATTCTGGATACGAATGTGATTCGGGTCCTTCATCGAGTCTTTTTGGCCAAGGGCGATCCCAAGACTCAGAAGGCAAAGCTCTGGAAATTGTCGGAAGCCTTGATTCCCAGCGGAAAGGGGTATGACTTTAACCAGGCGATCATGGACTTTGGGGCGACCTGTTGTACGGCGAGAAATCCTTCCTGTCGGCAATGCCCGATGAAACCATTGTGCAAGACCTTTCCCTTCGATCATCAGAAGTAGCGAGGAGCATCGGTGCCGCATGAAGGTCATTGAAGTCGCTGTCGGCCTTGTTTTCCGTGACGGCCGGTACTTAATCGCGCGACGCAAACCGGGTGTGCACTTGGCTGGTTTTTGGGAGTTTCCAGGCGGGAAACGCGAGGCGGGGGAAACATTGGAAGAATGTCTGCGGAGGGAGTTGTTCGAGGAGCTGAGTATTTGTATCGATGTGCCTATACCTTTTCAGATCATCCGTCATCAGTATGCGGAGAAGACTGTGGAGCTGCATTTCTTCCATTGCAAAATCGAAACAGGCGATGCCACGGCCATTGACTGCGCGGAAATTCGATGGGTCTGGCCGCATGAGTTAGGAGATTTTAGGTTTCCCCCGGCGGACCGTCCGATTATCGAGGCACTACGTCGTCAAACTATGGGGCAGGCTTCATGAAGGTTGTCCTGGACATTGAGACCGTTCAAGGTGCCCGGGATGAATGGGCGCGACTGGTGGGGAAACTTCCGCCAAGCGGCGAATCTGAGCAGGCAGACGAGGGCTATGATTTGTTTACGGCGGCCGCTGCCGATGCCCGACGACGAGCTGAGGAAGAGCAATATGCGAAATCGGCGTTCGACGGCACGTTCAGTCAGATCGTCTGTATCGGCCTATTGGAATTTTCTGACCAGCTCGAGCCGCGCGGGTCGGTGGCCTGGTACGGCGGCGACGAGCGGGAGCTGCTCAGACAGTTCTGGACCCGTTTGGCTCAGAACCGCCCATCGCTTTTCATCACCCATAACGGTCTGGGCTTCGATCTGCCGTTCATCAAGAAGCGCTCGATCATCCATCAAGTAAAGCCTAGTCTGGATATTAATCTCGCCAAATTTCGCACGGAACCGGTCTACGACACGATGGCGGTCTGGAGCAATTGGGATACGCGCGGATGGGTAAAACTCGATGTGCTTGCAAGAGCGTTGGACGTCGAAACTAAATCAGGGAGTGGAGCTCAGGTGGCCGAGATGTGGGGGAAAGGACAGGGGCCTGAGTTGGCTCGGTACTGCCTACAAGATACGTATGTCACGTATGCTTGCTATTGCCGGATGACTTTCCGACAGCCCCTGTCCAGTGAAGTGGTCTTGCTTCAGCCAGAGTTGCTAAATGTGGGCTAGCGACTC
>JBBRRM010000303.1:0-3994 GCA_038275915.1 Nitrospirales bacterium | reverse complement strand
GTGACCAAGGCGGCGGAATGCGTTACCGTCGTCCTGCAGGAGGAGAGAAAGGGTGCGACGTGGATGTTCGAGGATGCCTATGCGAAGCACCCGCACTGGCATAAAGTCACCTATGAGGCCGACAAGCTGGAACCTGCTGTTGAGGAAGCCGCCGTATGGGCGGAGAATTTCCTGGCTGAGTTTCGTGTCTACCAAGCCGCGACGCTACCGTGGCTCAAGAAGCCATGAAGGGAAATGATGATGCCAGACACAGCCATATTCCTCGGCGCAGGAGCATCAAAAGCGGAAGGGGCACCTCTCCAAGGCGAGCTTTTTTGGGAGTATTTCTCTTCTTTTGCTTTCCGAGGCAGTCGCGCGGTGATGGACCGCGAGCTAGCCGCGTTCTTTTACGAGATGTTCAGCATCGACGTCAAGCGAAGGGACCTTCAGAAAGACGCCTTTCCCACTTTCGAGGAAGTTCTCGGCCTGACCGATCTCGCGATTATGCGCAAGGAAGCTTTCCGGCACTTCGACATCGAGAACAGGGTGAAGCACAGCGGCCGTTTGCGATTCATCGCGCAATACCTTGTCTTCCTGGTCGCAAAGGTCCTGGATGCCAAACTGGGAAATCGCGCCCCGATCCACCGGAGGCTGACGAGGAATCTTCGTGACGCAGATCGACTTCGCGACACCGTGTTTGTCTCGACGAACTACGACATCCTCATCGACAATGCGCTAACGGAAGAATACGGCCACGTCGATCTCGATTACGGCGTGGAGTTTCGCAATTTCGACTGGGACGACGACTGGACGCGGCCGCGGCCCGACAGAAACGTCCAGCTCTTCAAGCCCCACGGCTCTCTCAACTGGCTGTTTTGCCCCACCTGCAACGAACTGGAGATCACCCCGAAGGAAAAGGGCGTCGTCACCCGGCTCATATCGGACTACGCGAACAAGAAGTGCGGAGAGTGCGAGACCGTCTTCTCTCCCCTGATCGTCCCGCCCACGTTTTACAAAGACCTGAATAACGTCTTCCTCAGCTCGATCTGGAACCGCACCGATGTCGCGCTGCGTAAGGTGAGGCATATTGTGTTCTGCGGATACTCGTTCCCGGACGCGGATATACACATCAAATACCTGCTGAAGCGCGCGCAGACAAATCGGGATGGGTCCCTGAGGGTAACGGTGGTGAATAACCATCCGGATAAAGACCCAGATCTCGCGAAGCTGGAGAAGCAACGGTATGAGCGGTTCCTGGGAACCGCCGTTGACTATACGGGTCTGTCCTTCAAGGAGTTCGCCGCAAATCCAACCGCTATACTCCGATGACGGATGCCATTTTTTCCATCCGCGAGCATGAGTTCGCCCCAGAGCCGATTCGCGCTAGTATTGACACGGGCTTGCGAGACTGAGTGAATTATGCCATGAGCAGGTTCAGCACGAGAAACCTAGACAGGCTTGGCAATCAGGTGCGAGTCCCTATGAAGGCGGACGAAGACGGGTATTTCGGGCGCGAGTGCCCGGTCCAGGAGTGCCTCGGCTACTTCAAGGTCACGCCGGGAACGGGAATCCAAGGACCGGCCCCATGCCATTGTCCATATTGCGGCCACTCAGGCGACAACAACACTTTTTGGACCCAGGAACAGCTCGAATACGCCAAGTCCTTAGCGTTGCGGCAATTCACGGACGCTCTGCGCAGTGATCTAAAGTCAATGGAATTCGACCATCGTCCCCGTGGAGGCTTCGGCATCGGTATCAGCATGAAATTCAAGCCGGTAGTGCCAGTGCCGATCCGGCACTACAAGGAGAAGGCGCTCGAAACCGAAGTCGTCTGTGATCACTGCACGCTTCGGTATGCCATCTACGGCGTTTTCGGATGGTGCCCTGATTGCGGTGTTCATAATTCTCTGCAGATTCTGGGGAAGAACCTGGAGCTTGCCAGAAAACAACTGGTGCTTGCGGAGTCCGTGGAGTTAGAACTCGCCTCCCATCTGGTCGGCGACGCCCTGGAGAATGTGGTGTCAGCGTTTGACGGTTTCGGACGGGAAGCATGCGCAGCGAAGGGCATCGACATCCAGTTCCAAAATCTTGCGCGCGCGCGGCGACGCGTGCAGGACTCGTTTCAGGCTGATTTCGCAGATGCTGTCACGCCCAGCGATTGGGGCAGCGTCTGTCGCGTGTTCCAGAAGCGGCATTTGCTCGCGCACAAGATGGGCGTTGTCGATGAAGGCTATCTGAAGAAAGCGAGTGATCCGGGTGCGATCCTCGGCCGCAAAGTGACCGTGAGTTCCCAGGAAGTGACGGCTGCCATCGCTATTGTCGAAACGCTTGGCAAACGGCTGTTTGACGCTACTTTGGGGCCTAGACCGTGAGATTGAATGGAGTGAACCTATGGCGCAGCCACCAACGCCGAGCATCCGTGAGCTACTGCTAGCCGAGATCAAGGCACAGGAACCCAGCGGACCGATCTCAGCTTCGCTCCAGCAGGGCTCAATTCTGGATGCTGTTGCAAGAAAGGTTGGCCATGGCCACGATGAGGCGATCCTGACTCAATGGAGCGAGCTCTTCCGAACGGGATTACTCGCGTGGGGGCTGGATCTATCGAATCCGAATCCTCCCTTCTTTCACTGGACCGAGCGTGGTCGCAAAGCCCTCGCGCATCTGACCCGCGATCCATCCAACCCCGCAGGTTACCTTCGTCACCTTGCCTCCATTGCCAGCTTGACGCCTGTTGCCGATTCGTATCTCAGAGAAGGGCTTGAGTGTTACGTGGCGGGACTCTTTAAGGCATCCGCCGTCATGATTGGTGCTGCCGCAGAGAGCCTTATCGTAAGCCTTCGGGACGAAACCGTTCAAAGGCTCACCACACTTGGGATCGCGGTGCCGAAGCAACTGCAGGACTGGCGAGCCAAGACCGTGTCGGACGCCCTCAAGGTATTCTTTGATGGACACAAAAAGGACTTTGATCGTCAATTGTGGGAGGCTTTTGAGGCGAACTGGTCCCCACTGACATTGCAGATTCGGAGCACCAGGAATGATGCCGGCCACCCGGTGAACATCGATCCGGTTACGTCGGATTCCGTCCATGCCTCATTGCTTGTGTTTCCCGAGCTTGCGCGCCTAGCCAAGGACTTGACTGCCTTGGTGGCCTCTTTGAAGTAGATTATCCCGAACTCGCCTATTGCCTGATAACGTCCTTCATCAGGCATTAAATGAAAAGGCGAGGGCAAAGCGTTTTGCCTGTCAGAATTGCAATAAATGACAAGCCACGTGGAGGCTGGAGCGTTTAGCACCATCTGCTCGACGAATCGCCGCGAGGTCGTCGCGTGTCAGCTCCATGCTGGCCGCGCCCAGGGTGGGAGGCGAGCAGGCTGCGGCCGACCGTCTTAGTTGCCGCTGAGCTTCTCGCGCGTCCGGTCACGGATTTCCGCGACCCCGGGCGCAGAGTCTCATCGCAAATCAGCCATCTCGTACAGCGGCCGGATTTCGATCTCGCTCGGTCCCGGCATGGGATTGGGGCAGCGCTTCACCCAGGCGACCGCCTCTTCCATGTCTTTGACCTTCCAGAGCCAGAAACCGGTGACCAACTCGCGGGCTGGCAGGAAAGGCCCATCGATGACTGCACGGCCAGGACCATCGAACGCAATACGCGTGCCCTGCGAGGAGGGCGTGAGGCCGTCGCAGTCCCCGGCCTTCATGATACCGGCCTTGACCAATTCGTCATTAAATCTGCCCATCGCTTCTATCGACTCCTTCATCTCGGGCGTCAGGACAAAGCCCTTTTCGCTGTCGTCGGTCGCCTTCACGAGCACCATCACACGCATTGTCTGTCTCCTTGTTTGGCGACATCCCGAGGGCCGTCTTAAACGGGTCACTCGCCAAAACCATCTTATTCTCGAGTGTGGCGAACTCATCTTCCATGACGTGCCCACGACAATTACTTTAACGCCTAACAGGCGTAAGCCTCACGGGCTCAAAACGGTCGCAAGGCATCTGGGGATCGCCGGGCCGGATC
>JBBRRM010000302.1:0-4004 GCA_038275915.1 Nitrospirales bacterium | reverse complement strand
CCAGCGATTTTTCGCTCGTTCCTACGGATGCAGACGGCAACTTCATCGGTGTCGATTGGCATGCCGCCATGGTCATCAGCAGACACACAGCCAGAACAAGGTGCACTACCTTCATGTATCCCTCCTTTACGAGTTAGGATGAGATGCCAATACAATTGGGAAACCTATTGAATCGGCGCCAATGGCGGCGGAAGCTATCACGGTCGTGATTTCCGGTCAAGCTCCTCCTCCGACGTCGCTCCCGGCCCACTCCGTGAGCCACAAGATCAACCGTCCACAGCTAGCCATTGTTTTTCCTCTTGGGTATACTGCGTTGAGGCTGCGCGCAGCGGAAGAAAACCCTGGCGACTCGTGGGCGTAAGGCTGCCTGTGACCCAAACTCTGACATCGTGCGACATCCTTGTGGTTGGTGGCGGCCCTGCTGGCTCGACCATTTCGGCTTTGTTGGCGGAACAGGGCTGGAATGTTCACGTCCTGGAAAAAGACCGCCATCCACGTTTTCATATCGGGGAGTCGTTGCTTCCTCATTCCCTTCCCATACTCGAGCGGCTGGGCGTGTTGCCAGAAATCGACAAGATCGGTATCGCTAAGTACGGGGCGGAAGTGGTGTCGCCCTACCATGGACGTTCCCGCACCCTGTACTTCTCAAAAGCGTTTGATGGCTCACAACTGTTTGCGTATGAGGTGAAGCGAGCCGACTTCGACAAGATCCTGTTCGACAACGCAATCAGCAAAGGCGTGCAGGTGCATGAAGGCGTCCGGGCCAAGCGCGTCGAGTTTCGCCCGGACTGCATGCATCTGGTTCGGGCTGAAGACCGGACAGGGCAGCTCCTGACCTATGAAGCCAGGTTCGTGATCGATGCCAGCGGACGCGATACATTCCTCTCCGGGCAATTTGGCGGCAAGTATCGCAATCCTCACCACAACAGCGCGGCAGTCTTTGGACATTTCGACAACGTCACGCGGCTCCCCGGTGCGGATGAAGGTAACATTAGTATCGTGTGGTTCGATCACGGCTGGTGGTGGATCATTCCGTTTAAGGATGGAACCGCCAGCGTAGGCGCGGTCTGCTGGCCCTCATACATCAGCACCCGAACAGTTCCCCTCGAACAATTCCTTGCGGACACAATCGCCCTCTGTCCTCCTGTAGCGGAGCGCATGGCCAAGGCCAAACTGATCGGCCAGGCCTACGCCGCGGCAAACTATTCGTATCGCAGGACTACAATGCGGGGCAACGGCTATCTCATGATTGGCGATGCGTTTGCCTTTATCGACCCCGTCTTCTCCAGCGGCGTGCATCTGGCGCTCAACAGTGCCACCTTGGGCGCCGATGTCGTTGATGCCTACCTGCGGAAGGCACCGGAGTATCGACGTTGCGTGCGGGAGTTTGAACGAACCGTTCGTTTAGGCGTGAAAACCTATTCCTGGTTTATCTATCGCTTTACCCAACCTGCCCTCCGAGACCTATTCATGTCGCAGGGTTCCATTTTCAAAATGGAAGAAGCCATCCTCTCCATTCTGGCCGGCGACGCCTTTGGGAAATCCCCGACCCGTGTTCCGATCTTTCTGTTCAAGATTGCGTATTATCTCGTCTACCTGTTCAACTTCAGAGAGAATTGGGCCGCGTATCGACGGCGAGTCCGAGGCGTACCGGATACTGTCACTGAAGTGAAAGATTACGCCGTTCACCGCCCCTCATAACCGCAGCTGCGCGAGGAGTCCTGCGTGAGGATCAGTCAGGCACAGCGATTCTTTTCATCCGGCCACCCTGTCTCGGAAACCGCCGCTCGTCTTGAGGTCTCCTATGTCGAGGCATCCATGCTCGACTCGTGGCTTGCCGCAGCCGATATTCACCCCCTGGCCGTCATCTCGTTTGGCCAACCGCTTTCGGTACGGTGCTCCTGCCCCCTCATCACACTCGACCTTCCCCAGCTGGATGGCCCGTCGATCGTCGAGGTCTGGAGCTCGGATCAGCCGGTCCGGACACAACAGCTCAATGGCCTGACTGTGGCCATGAGCGGCAACCTCCTGATGGGGTCGATTTGCGTCGACGAGCAACCGAACCTCTCCCTGGAAACCACCGCCTGCGCAGCCTATCGGCAACTGCTTTGCCAACTGCGGGGCCTCGGCTACCCCTACCTCTGGCGCGTATGGAATTACTTTCCTCACATCAACGAAGACCGGCAGGGCCTCGAGCGGTACCGACAATTCTGCGTCGGACGGTACCAGGCGTTAACCGAATTTCTCCCGGACTTTCCAGAATCTCTTCCGGCCGGAACGGCTGTGGGAACCAGGTCCGGTCCTCTGCAGATATACGTCCTCGCCGGCATGCATCCGGCCACTCACCTCGGCAACCCCCGGCAACTGAATGCCTATGAGTATCCGGACATCTATGGACCGCGCAGCCCGTCGTTTGCCCGCGCGACCTTTCACCGATCCAAGACCCGCGCGCAGCTCTATATTGCCGGAACAGCGAGCGTGGTAGGACATGCCAGCCGGCATGTAGGGCTTCCGGAGGAACAGACGCGCGAAACAATCCAGAATCTCAGGGCTCTGCTGGTCCATGCCGAAGGCGCGGCGCGCGTGCATTTTACCGGCACAGGCAGCGCGGCCTTTTATAAAGTCTATGTGCGGGATGCGGCGCATTTGGCTAGGACTCGAGAGGTCCTTCGTAGCGGCCCCTTGTCCTCGGAGCAGGTCTTGTTCCTACAGGGAGAACTCTGTCGCAAGGAGCTGCTGGTCGAAATAGAAGGGATTATCACCGCGGGCTGATGCCAATCCACACGACACCAGTCATCTTCTTCTCAGCGTGTGTCGCCTATCTCTCTCATATCCGGACGCCATTCATCAGGTTCGGGGAAGTGTTCCGTCATTCCCGCAGGCAAAACCTCGGGAGCGACATACGAAGGGCATGTCTGCAGACGGAAGATTGTTCAACAAAATCTAGAAGGACGTTTACGTCTCTCTGGGTATGATGCCGCCGTGCTCGTAAACTTGACTTAAGCCGGCTACTCGTACTAAGAGCAGGGGGTTTTCAGTCGAACCGGGCGTATAGAGAGGAGGGACAGCGATGAGGCAGATGGTATCCGGAATAGTCGCAATATGTGTGGTGCTCGCGGTCATGGCAGGCTGCCGAGGCGGTGGACAAATTTATAGCGTCAAGGATGCTCCGATTCAAACCGCAACCGGCAAGGAACCGAGTCTGGAAGATGTTCAGAAAGCGATCATCACCGCGGGAGTCGGCCTCGGTTGGCAAATGGCGATTTCCAAGCCAGGCGAAATTGTGGCCACGCTCAACGTCCGAAGCCATCAGGCTGTCGTCACGATACCCTATACGACCAAGACCTATAGCATTCTGTATAAGGATAGTAACAATCTCAAGTACGATGCCGGCAAGCAAACGATTCATGACAACTACACAGGTTGGGTCCAGCGACTTGATGGTGCCATTCGGTCACGCCTGACCGCAGCGGGAATGTGAGGACCTCAAGGAGGTCCGGCTCGATCACCGGGCCTCCTTCATTCGGCGACGTGTTGCAGTTGAATCCTGACGCGCCATAGCTTCTTATTTCAAAGGACTTCTTTTTACCCCTCCTCCAGGCTCGCTGATCTCCGATCTTTTCTCTCGCGCGCTTGCCCTATGCGCTGCTTGTGTCGTCGCTTGGGGTATCCGCAAAGACCGGTACAATCCATTGAGATACATCCCTTTCGAAATAATTTTCCACCCCACCATCCTCGTGATCCGCACAATATCCAGCACTGGCCGAAAATGGCTGGGACGGGAACCAGTTCGAGGAGTCACGCTCACCGGCACATTTCGGCAGGCCCATCCCTGTCTGGCGGCCTCAATGAGGATTTCACTTTCAAACACGAAGCCGTGCGGCTGATCGTGGTTGAGCGTGACGTCTCGTAACAGTTGGGCCGGATACAGGCGAAATCCCGATTGGCTGTCTGCGATCGGGTGCCCCGCAGCCCAGCCCACCCAGAAGTCGGCGATCCGGTTT
>JBBRRM010000301.1:0-4058 GCA_038275915.1 Nitrospirales bacterium | reverse complement strand
TGATCCTCGGATCGCCGGGCCGTGTTCGGCGCGCAGCGTCAGAAGCCGAACTCACGTGGATTAAAGATTCGGCGGAGAACTACGTGAAGTATGCAGGCCAGTACTTAGACAATTCATCGAGAACCAAACCCGGCTTCCGAATCTAGCAGGATAGCCTAGCGAGACTGGCGGGACGGGCGAGACAAGGAAGGGCTGATCTGGTTCATCTGGTTAGTCTCGTTCAACCAAACAAACCAAACAGACCAATTGAACAAGAGAGACGAGCCGCTTCACGCGCCACGGTCTGTGGCTCTGGCCAACTTTTTCAGCAGATTGCTAGTTTCCCTTGCTGATTTGAATAAAACAAATCGGGTCGCCAACCAGTGCTGTCGGATAGTAGCGTTTCCCAACCCGGTAGGGCACTCGGTGCCGATGACACCACTCCGCAATCCACAAGACTTCTTCTGTGGTGGTCGTGACGAGTCCGGGCTTCGCGAGCTTTCCCATACAATGTGCAACCAACGCACGCACGATACGCCGCTCTTTACCAAATTTCATGGGGTCGAGGGTGAGAGGATTACCTCGTCCATATGACAGAGGCGACAGTTGCGGGAACCGCTCAGGATCATTCAACACGCTGACCATCCAAAGATGATCGAATCGGCCCTTCGCGCTGGCCGCGTCCCTCGCATGGAACGTGAGGGGAATCGAGTGGCAGGCACGGTTGAGAGCAACCACCTCGGTTTTCCGGAGATTATAGGGTTCCACAGTCCGACCCAGCTCCATGGTTTCCATTATGAGAGCGGGAAGCTCCGCCACCCCGGCACCGACGTAGAAACTGCGGCCTCCCCGTCGTAATTTGCGTTTCAACACAACCGCGGCCCGGCTCCCGAGGCGTTCACAGGGCCCCCTCTTCGCTCGCCAAAACTCCTCGCCGCCTTCATAACAGTAAACCTGTCCCAGTGCACCATAGTCGAGACGGCCATATACCTCTGCCACGAGGCGACGGGTCATAGGGGCCAGCTTCGTGCGACTCGTCCTCATAGCGGTACACCAGCAAACTGTAGCGCGGTCGCGGTCACCATCGCTGCGACATTGGAGAGAAAGTCGAGATTCAGTGTGTCCAGAGTATCGGTCTCACGATGGTAATGCGGATTCCGGAAGTTGGCAGTATCGGTCAGCATAACAGCTGGATAGCCTGCGTCCCAAAACGAGGCATGGTCGCTGCGACGGGTGTGAGGCATGGCCTCTCCGCGACCGGGCACCAATAATGAGAGCGTGTTGAGCCCGACCACGTGCCGTTTGGCGTCCTGTTCAAGCTGAGCCACCAAAGAATGCGAGGCCTCATTGCCCACAATGGCAAGAAAGTCTCCCTGAGTCGGCACCGCAATGGGCACCCCGGGCGGGGCCTGCTGTGTGCCAGCCTCGCTCCTTGCGAACCCGACACATTCTAGAACGATCGCACCAGCCAATTCACGGCGTTCGGCTTTCAACCGGGACGCGAAGGCCTGACTCCCCAATCGGTCCTGTTCTTCGAGACAGAACGCCACAAGCCAAACCGGGCGGGCAAGACGCTGCCCGCGGAGGCGAATGGCCACTTCGAGAAGAACCACGAGCCCGCTCGCGTTATCATCCGCTCCTGGCGATCCGGACACGGTATCGTAGTGAGCCCCGATAAGGAGTGGGGGCAGGGCCTGTTCTCGTCCTACCCTGTCCGGATACTTAATCGCCACCACATTGCGATAGAGCTTGCCCCACGCACTCACGAGCTGACCGCTGGTGGTCCACCCGGACTTGGAGAAGTGGGTCGCCAGATAGTGCGCCGCCTTCCGGAGTGCGTGAGGACTCGTCTCGGGGTGACGCTCCCCAATGAGGGCCTCAAGATGGCGGATGATGCGGAGTTGCTGATTCACCACAACTAGATAGGATTGGATTAACCGACTACGATGCGATCTCAGTTCCGATTCCTTTATGCGTGAACACTTCGAGAAGTATGGCATGTGGAATTCGACCGTCGATGATATGGGCTTTGCCGACGCCGCCACCAAGCGCATCCAAGCAGGCATGCACCTTGGGCAACATTCCTTCGCTAATCGTGCCCTTCTTTACCATCCGCTGCACGTCTTTGCGCGAGACCGTCGAGAGATGGCGCCCATTCGCATCGCGAATGCCTTTCACATCGGTCATCATCAGCAGCTTTTCTGCACCCAGCGCGGCGGCCATCGCTCCGGCGACCAGATCGGCGTTGATGTTATAGGTATTCCCTTCTCGGTTTGTGCCGATCGGTGCAATGACGGGAATGTAATTATCCTGCTGAAGTTTCCGCACCAGGGTGGGATCGATCGACTGGACTTCTCCCACCAAACCAAAATCCTCATCTCCTTCGCTATCATCGAGGTCCCTTTCAAGACTTGCTGCCCAGGCTTTGGCCGTGAGCGGTCGAGAGAGCATGAGCCCGCCGTCCTTTCCGCTCAAGCCGACCGCAAGGCCGCCATGTCGATTTAAGAGGTCGACGATTTCCATGTTGATCTTGCCGGCCAACACCATCTCCACGATTTCCATTGTGGCTTCATCTGTGACCCGCACCCCATGGCGAAACTTGGCTTCGATCCCCAAGCGATGGAGCATCTTATCGATTTGAGGTCCCCCGCCGTGCACAATGACCGGATTGAGACCGACATATTTCAAAAGTACGACGTCCTGTGCAAAGCGCTCTTTCAACGGCGCATCAGTCATCGCGTGACCGCCATACTTGATGACAATCGTCTTGCCCTTGAACGTGCGAATATAGGGCAAGGCTTCGATCAGGACATTCGCTTTCTTAATCAGTCTGTTCATGCTTGGCTCCAATTGCGAGAAAAGCGTGAAAGGCGAGACGTGCGCGTGCGTTTTGCATATGGCGCATTGATGCTGACCAGCCATCCATCAACTTCGAGCCATTGATCATCATCTTTTGTCGTCCTTCACGACTCGCACGTTGATCGAGCGACCGGCTCGCGGATGCGCCCTATCATAGACGGCTTGAAGCTGATCCATGGCAAGGTGAGTATATTTTTGTGTCGTGCTCAATGACGCATGGCCGAGCATCTCTTGGATCGAGCGCAAGTCGGCTCCTTCATCGAGGAGATGGGTGGCATAAGAATGACGCAAGGTATGCGGACTGACAGAACCACCGGCGAGCCGATTCGAGTAGTGGGCCACGAGGCGAGCGACGCTCCGGGTCGTTAGGCGCCCCCCTCGGTTATTTCGAAAAACCGGGGAGGAGGCAGGCTTGGTCGTCAGAGCCCGGGGATCTTTCAGGGGCCGCTGATCCAGATAAGACTGAATGGCCTGTAGGGCCACCTCTCCGATCGGCACAATGCGTTCCTTCCGCCCCTTCCCTCGCAGATGGACCAGCCCCTCCGACGCACGGAGATCTTCGAGATTGATCCCCACGAGTTCACTCACGCGAGCCCCAGTCGAATAGAGCGTCTCCAACAAGGCCCGGTCTCGGATTGACCCTCTTGTCTGATTCCCAGGAAACTCCATCAATGCCGCCGCGTCGTCCTTCGTCAAGACACGGGGAAGATGTTTGGGCTGTTTCGGCGTCCTGATGGCTTGGGCAGGATTGAGGGCAACTACGCCTTCTCGTTGTAGATAGCGATAGAAACTCCGGAGGGAGGCGAGCTTCCTCGCCATCGAAGTGCTTTTCTCACGCTTACGGTCCAACCAGTGAAGATAGGCCCGGATAGACTCCGTTTGGACTGTGGAAGGATCGAGTACCTGAGAGTCGGGACACTCCGCCGTCATGAACGTCTGAAACTGTCGGAGGTCCGAGGCATAGTTACGGACTGTTTCGTGCGACGCATGACGTTCCAAGTCAAGGAACGTCATGAAAGCCCGGATTGCGTCATCCATGCCGTCAAATCCTCAAGTGCCCGTTGTCCCGTGAGCCGCCGTTTGCGCTCCTTGTCTCTCGTCGGTGTCGGAAGGGGAGGGAAGAGTCTAAAATTCGTATTCATCGGCTGAAAATGACGTGGGTCTGTCGTCGTAATGTACGACACTAAGCACCCATGCGCGGTGGTAGGCGGAGGCGTGAC
>JBBRRM010000300.1:0-4068 GCA_038275915.1 Nitrospirales bacterium | reverse complement strand
GGACAGACGCGAGGCAGGAGGTCGGGGCATGCAGCACTTGCGGGGTAAGTGGCTCAAAATAATCATCACAGTGACAGTGGCGCTCATGACCATAACACCCATGGCCCTGGCCGCGACTGCCGCACAAAAGACCTTTGCATCGCCTGAGGCAGGAATCACGGCACTCGTTGAAGCGCTCAGGATAAACGATCAACCATTGTTAGGGGCGATCCTGGGCTCTCATGGCAAGAAGCTCATCCATTCAGGCGACAGAGTCGCCGATCAGCAAGGTCGCGAGGCGTTTATCAAGGCCTACAGCGAAGCCAACAAGCTCGTGCTCGACGGTGACCGGCAGGCCATGCTCGTGATCGGTCAGGATGAGTGGCCGATGCCCATTCCGCTCGTAAAATCTCCGGCCGGTTGGCGTTTCGACACCCCACAGGGTGAAAAGGAAATTCTCGCCCGCCGGATCGGCCGCAACGAACTGTCCGCGATTCAGGTATGCCTCGCCATTGTGGATGCTGCCCACGAGTATGCCGCGCTCGATGTGGACGGCGACAGCATTCCGGAATATGCACCACGATTCGTCAGCACACCAGGGAAGCATGATGGGCTCTACTGGCCCACGAAGGCGGACGAGCCGCTGAGCCCACTTGGCCCGCTGCTTGCTGCGGCGAAACGCGAAGGCTATACCGACTCGGTCTCGAGGCCGCTTGCACCCTATCACGGGTACTTCTACCGGATCCTCGCGAAGCAAGGGAAAGACGCTCAGGGTGGGGCCCGCGACTATCTGATTAACGGCCACATGATCGGCGGGTTCGCGGTGATCGCCTATCCGGCACGCTATGGCGTATCAGGCATCATGAGTTTTATGGTCAACCAGGACGGGCTGGTCTACGAGCAAAATCTGGGCAAGGATACCGCAGCCATTACCGCCAAGATCAATGCTTTTAACCCCGACCCAAGCTGGAAACAGTCAGCCCCCTCGCCGATTCTTATCAACACTCCTTGAGGATAAGCGCCTCTTGTTCCGTTAGTCCCATAGTCTTCTAGCATCTATATATGCCCTGAGGACCATGTCTATTGGCTCAAAGGCTCCAGAAAGTTCGGCCATTTCTCCAAAAACCTCGGTTAAGTGGCTACCTTCCCCTGTAGCGAAGGTGTGGAAACGGTCTGTGAAACCCGGCGCACCGGAGCCTCTTTTACAAGAAACCCCGGTGGCCTGAGATGGTCGCTGGTAGGCTACTGCACTTCTACGTTGATGGTTTGGGTGGCCGCGACGAGTTTGTGGTCCTTCGTCGCGCCGGTCACGGTGACCTTGTGTTTCCCCTTGCTCACGCCCTTGAAGGACCCGGGAAAACCCTTCTGATACTGATCGTCCAAGTACACATGAGCATGTGCGGCTTCGGTCCCCTTAGTGAGGGCATACTTCAGCTCAAAATTATCGCTGACCTTGTCCCCGTCCTTGGGAGATGTAATCACGACCTTCGATCCGTCCTCGATCGGCTGATCCGCTGCGAAAACTGGTGCTCCGCTGAGACAACCCGTTAGCGCGATCCCTAATCCCATGAACCCGATACGTCCCATCACATTCATCACGGCCTCCTTGTTTGAACCACTGCACCCTACCATTCTCTACGGAAAATCCTCCTGTCTGGATTCCACCCGCCATGGAGAAGTTGCAATATTCCTCTAGTCTATCCGCACATACGCTCATTGAGGACGCACCCAATAGATTCCACCCCAGATTTTTCCATCTCTCTATCGAGAAGTGGCCAAGGCTGCCCTTTACTATGCGCGTCGAGCGACCATCATCCGTCCCGATTGATCCCGCGGAGCTTGCTTGCTTCCCTCTCTTGGAAGGGCACCTATATTGGTCTAAGTGCGGTCGTTGAACGAGGCCTTTCTGTAGGCGCGCGTTCCGGGAGCACAGGAAGGGCACCTGGCTATCCACCGTTCAAACTCCCTCCTTACTCTTCGAGGATGGGGCCTGATTGATCTTCCACTGCGCGCGTCCAACGAGTAGCACCAAGTAATGCTCCCTCCAAGCTTGCTCGTATTCCTTCTCGGGAATGGCATCCATGTTGGTCCGACTGCGGCCGTCGAGCGAGGCCCTTCCTAGGGCGCGCGCTCCGGGAGCAAAGGACCAACATGGATGTCATTCCCCTCCCCTATTGCCCGTTCATAATGTGGTACGGTAGAAGGTAGCAGGAACCTGACTATGACCATCAAGGCGCAATTTCCAGACGAGCAGGGTGACAATGGCGCCTTCGCCAGACAGCCGGATGTCTTTAAAGACTGGGTGACCTCGAATGGTAGTTCTGGCTATCCGGCGGCGAGCGGCCGCTACCATCTCTATGTCTCCTTGGCCTGCCCCTGGGCGCACCGGACGATCATTGTTCGGAAACTCAAAAAACTCGAAGACGTAATCGGCATGACGGTCGTGGACCCGATCCGCGACGAGCGAGGCTGGGCGTTCCGCGAAGGGCCGGGCCATTCGCTCGATCCCATCCACGGATTCCAGTTCCTCAGCCAGGCCTACAAGGCCACCGATCCCAACTATCGGGGACGGTTCACCGTCCCTGTGTTGTGGGACACGGTGACGAAACGCATCGTCAGCAATTCCGACGACGACCTCATGCGCATGTTCAACGGCGAGTTCAATCGCTTCACCGAGAGCTCGATCGATCTGTACCAGGAAGGAATCAGGAAGGAGATCGACGACCTCAATACCTTCATCTACGAGAACGTGAATGACGGAGTATACCGCGCGGGATTCGCCACATCGCAACGGGCCTATGAACGAGCCGTGTGGCGTCTCTTCGACGCTCTCGATCAACTCGAGACCCGGCTGGCGCGTCAACGTTATCTCTTCGGCTCACAGTTCGTCGAAACTGATTGGCGCTTGTTCGTCACCCTCGTGCGCTTCGACGCCGTGTACCACGGCCATTTCAAGTGCAACATCCGGCGGATCATCGACTACCCGAACCTCTTCGGCTATCTCAAAGACCTCTATCAGAACGACGGTATTGCCGACACCGTGAACTTCGACCACATCAAGCGGCATTACTACATCACGCATGAAGACATCAATCCAACCGGTATCGTCCCCCTTGGCCCCGACCAGGATCTCACTCTTCCGCATGGCCGCGAACGCCTGCGATAAGCAACAGGCTGTTGAAAAAGTCCGCCAGTGTTCTTGGAAAGTTGAGGCTGAGGTTAAGGCTGAGATGAAAAAATTTGGCTCTTCACTTAACCTCAACCTCAGCCTACCACGCTCGCTACGGTTGACCTCGTCGTAGCATTTTAGGACAGTCCGCCGGGAAACATTGCCCTATTCTGCCACGGAACGCGGCCGATGCCTCCCAATCCTCTCTCCTGATCCTCTGCTAACCGCGCAACACATCAGGCTTTTGCATTCTCCATCCTACGCAATCCTAATGGCATTTCCCTTGCTCTCTTTCCCTTGATCGCCTCTGTAAGGTGCGCGTCTCACCACATCCGGGAGGTCATCATGCCCATTGTCAAGAAACTCCAACGCTATCTCGAGAACCACAAGATCCCCTATGAGACAGTCAGCCACAGCACGGCGTACACCGCTCGAGAGACGGCTCAAGCCCTGCAGGTGCCCGGCGACTTATTCGCCAAAGTAGTCATCGTGAAATCCTATCAGCGATTTGTCATGGCGGTCGTCCCCTCCCGGTGGCGGGTCGATTTCAAGCTACTCGAAGAGGTGCTGGACACTCATCACGTGAGACTCGCGACGGAAGTCGAGTTTGCAGACCTCTTTCCAGACTGCGAAGTGGGGACGATGCCCCCGTTCGGGAATCTCTACAATATGGACGTCTATGTCGATCAGCTGCTCACAAAAGATGAGTACATCTTCTTCGACGCTGGAACGCATACAGGAGCCGTGAAACTCCGGTATCGTGATTTTGCCGAATTGGTTCATCCCATCGTCGCGGAGTTCCATCATGAGCCGTCTAAACTCCGGGTCTAGCAAGACGGGAAAGACCGGATTGTTATCGCCGCGACAGGTAACCTTCTTCACGTTAATCGGGTAGACATCGACGCCGTGATGATGGCCAG
>JBBRRM010000299.1:0-4083 GCA_038275915.1 Nitrospirales bacterium | reverse complement strand
ACCAAGGTCTGTGCGGATAAGGGCATGGCAAAGTTCATCCCCTATGACGAAGTGGCCAAAGCCAGCGAGAGTCAGGGGCGGCGCGATGCCACGAAGATTATGACCATTGCCATCAGTCACGTGGAATACGAAACCGCCAATCGTCACTACGCCCATGTGGACTGTCCGGGCCACGCCGATTATGTCAAGAACATGATCACCGGGGCTGCGCAAATGGATGGGGCCATCCTGGTCGTGAGCGCCGCGGACGGGCCCATGCCCCAGACGCGGGAGCATATTCTCTTGGCCCGGCAGGTCGGGGTGCCGTATATCGTCGTGTTCCTGAACAAGGCCGATAAGATTGATGACAAGGAGCTCTTGGAGCTGGTCGAGCTCGAAGTGCGCGAGCTTCTGACCAAGTACGGCTTCCCAGGCGACAAGACCCCGATCATTCACGGGTCGGCGTTGAAGGCGATGGAAGGCGATCAAGGGCCGCTCGGCGTGCCGTCGATTCTGGCGCTGTTGGAGGCGGTCGACACGTACATTCCGACCCCGCAGCGTCCCATCGACAAGCCGTTCCTGATGCCGATTGAAGATGTGTTTACCATCAGCGGCCGCGGGACCGTCGTGACCGGGCGGGTCGAGCGGGGCATCGTGAAGGTGGGGGATGAAATCGAGATCGTGGGTTTACGGCCGAACCAGGCGACCATTGTGACCGGCGTCGAAATGTTTCGGAAGGTGCTCGACGAAGGGCAGGCGGGCGACAACGTGGGCGTGCTCCTGCGCGGGACGAAGAAGGAAGATGTGGAGCGGGGGATGGTGTTGGCGAAGCCGAAGAGCATCACGCCGCATACGAAGTTCAAGGCCGAGATCTACGTGCTGGCGAAAGAGGAAGGGGGGCGGCATACGCCGTTCTTCAATGGGTACCGGCCGCAGTTCTACTTCCGGACGACCGATGTGACGGGGGTGATGACGCTCAATCCAGGAGTGGAGATGGTCATGCCGGGGGATAACGTGAGCGTCACGGGGGAGTTGATTAGCCCGATCGCGATGGATCAGGGGTTGCGGTTTGCGGTGCGCGAGGGCGGCAAGACCGTCGGCTCCGGCGTCGTCACTGAAATTCTGGTGTAAACATGACTGCTGTCGCATGACAGCATGGGAGTATTGAGATGCGAGAGATCATTGATTTGGCATGCACGGTCTGCAAGCGGCGGAACTATTCCACCATGAAGAATAAGAAGAACGATCCGGATCGGTTAGAACGGAATAAATTCTGCAAATTTTGCCGGAAACACATTGCCCATAAGGAAGTGAAGTAAGCTGGGCTGCCGGCTCAATGGCTGGGTTGCCAGCTATCGTAGGGGCATGGTGTCAATGGTAGCACATCGGTCTCCAAAACCGAGAGTCTGGGTTCAAATCCTAGTGCCCCTGCCAAGCGTTGCGTAGTGGATGGGTCAGGCTCAAGACCGGCTGTTGGATTCAGATCTGGGCGGTAGTAGAGCGAGGACATCTTGCAAGTTGAGCGGAGGGGCGGGTCTCTCTTTATAAAGGCCAAGGTGAGGTGTGCATGTTCAGGAAGTTTATCGATTCTATTCGAGAATTCTTCAGTGATGTGCGCGGTGAGTTAAGAAAGGTATCGTTTCCGAGTCGCGCCGAGACGGTGGGGTCGACAACGGTGGTCATTGTGTTTTGCATCATCATGTCCCTGTATCTGTCGTTCATCGATTCGGTTCTCGTATGGGCGGTGAGCAAGATTCTATGAGTCAGTTATCTGGAAGTGAGAGCCGCCGCATGGCACATAGTCAACCAATGATCCGAGGGTAGGGCATGGCAAAGAATTGGTACGTCATTCATACCTATGCGGGCTTTGAGGGGCGGGTGAAGACCAGCTTGCTCGAACGGGCCAATCAAATGGGATTGGTTGAAAAGCTGGGACAGGTACTCGTGCCGACGGAGGATGTAATCGAGATCAAGGATGGCAAGCGCCGAACCTCTCGACGCAAGTTTTTCCCCGGGTATGTGATTGTGGAATTGGAGTCTCCGCTCATCGACGAAACTTTGCAGATGATCAAGGAGACACCGAAGGTTACGGGATTTGTAGGTGGCGGCGCGCAGCCTACGCCCCTGTCGACGGACGAGGTGGAATCGCTCTTGAAGCAGGTTGATGCGGGAGCCTCCGGACCGCGCGAGCAGGTCAAATTCATCAAGACGGATAACGTGCGGATTATCGATGGTCCGTTCCTTGGATTCAATGGCGTGGTGGACGAGGTGGATCAGGACCATAGCAGACTGAAAGTCCTGGTCAGCATTTTTGGGCGCTCCACACCCGTGGAGCTCGGGTTTTTGCAAGTGGAGCGGATTTAACCTCCGAAATGGTCGAACGCGCGTAGGAGTAGGACATGGCTAAGGAAGTATCGGCTCAGATTAAGTTGCAGATTCCAGCTGGGAAAGCGAACCCCGCTCCTCCGGTCGGACCGTCGCTGGGTCAGCACGGCGTCAACATCATGGAGTTTTGCAAGCAGTTCAACGCAAAAACACAAAAAGAAGGCGATAGCATCATCCCGGTGGTCATCACGGTCTACAAGGACCGGTCGTTTACCTTTGTGATGAAAACTCCTCCGGCGTCCGATCTCTTGAAGAAGGCAGCTGGTGTCATCAAAGGATCCGGTGTTCCCCAGAAAGATAAAGTCGGGAAGATCACGAAGGCCCAGTTGCGCGAGATTGCGCAAAAGAAGATGACGGATCTCAATGCCGTCGATCTTGATGGTGCCATCAAGATCATTGAAGGAACGGCGCGCAGTATGGGAGTTGTAGTTCAAGGGTAATCGAGGCAGCGGGAGTGTTCGCGGAACGCGTCCTAATGTCAGTGCTCGATCGATGCGCGCGACTCAGGCCCGCTCGGATTCGCCTACTGGGCCAAGTGTTGAGGAAAGAGAGGGAGAGCAATGGGAAAGAAGATGAAAGCAGCGATAGAAAAACTTGAGCCACGGGCCTATGCCTTACGTGAGGCGGTCGATGCGGTGAAGCAGTCGGCCTACGCCAAGTTCGATGAATCTGTCGATCTGGCGCTGCGCCTGGGCGTCGATCCCAAGCGAGCGGATCAAATGGTGCGTGGTACCACCTCGCTGCCGCATGGTACCGGGAAGAAGGTTCGCGTGTTGGTCTTTGCCAAGGGAGAGAAAGAGCAGGAGGCGCGGCAGGCTGGCGCTGATTATGTCGGGTCTGATGATTTGATGGAGAAGATCAAGGGCGGTTGGATGGAGTTCGATTGTGCCATCTCGACGCCGGATCTCATGGCGGCCGTCGGGAAACTCGGAAAGGCGCTGGGCCCTCGCGGGCTTATGCCTAATCCCAAGACCGGGACCGTTACCTTCGATGTCGGCAAGGCTGTGTCGGAAATTCGAAAAGGGCGCGTGGAGTATAAGGTTGAAAAAGCGGGGATCGTTCAGGTGCCTGTCGGGAAAGTATCGTTTAAGCCCGAGCAACTCTATGACAATGCGTCTGCGGTTCTTGAGGCGGTGATCAAGGCCAAGCCTGCTTCGTGTAAAGGGCGCTATTTGATGAGCGCGACTCTCTCGAGCACGATGGGGCCTGGCGTGAAGCTCGATGCCATCGCGTTAGCTAAGGAATGGAGTTAGTCGGGTTGTTGCCGCGCGGAAGGGGAAGGGTTCGATTATGAAGAAGGAAGAGAAATCGACGGCGGTTGCGGAATTGACGGAAACGTTTAGACGTGCACGACTCGCCATTATCACTGAAAGTGCCGGGCTCTCCGTCAACCAGGTCACGGAACTTCGCAAGCTATTGCGAGGTGCTAAAGCCGAATACAAGGTCGTCAAGAATACGTTGGCTGCCCGTGCTGCTGAGGGCACGATCCTTTCCGGGGTGACGACGTACCTAAAGGGACCAACGGGGTTGGTGATCGGCTATGACGATCCGGTGCTCCCGGCCAAGATCCTTCGGGATTTCATTCTGGCGGAGAAGCGCGAACAGAAGATCAAGATCACCATCGGAGTGTTGGAGGGCAAGGTAGTGCAGCCGGCTGAATTGGCGGCTGTTGCGAAACTACCGAAGAAGGAAGTCCTCATTGCGATGTTGTTGTCGGCC
>JBBRRM010000298.1:0-4112 GCA_038275915.1 Nitrospirales bacterium | reverse complement strand
CTCCCAGCATCAAGCCTGGTGCAACGCTAGTTTTCGAGGTCGAACTCCTCGAGATCGTGCCTGCGAAATAAACTCTGCACTGCAATCCTCACCAGGTCGAGCGGGAGAATATCCTGCTCGACCTGATGTCTTTCACACCGCGCGACCATTCGTCTGCTCTTCTCCAGTTTCCGCCCACCTAGCAAGGGCGTGAAGAGCTTTTGACTGCGGCCGTCGAGTGAGGGTCCAGATGATCCGTCCAAGCTCGCCCGTTATCTCTTTAGGGATGGGGGCTGATTGATCTTCCATTGCGCGCGTCCAACGAGGGCCTTCTTAGGCCGCGCGTTGCGCGAGCACAGAAGATCATTGGCCCCCATCCCCCTCCCCCCGTGCAGTTCTGTCCTCCAACCCGTACACTGGTAGGCTCGCGATCCAGCCAGGCCTGAAGAGTCCTGCCCGATCGTTCATCAGCAGATCGATACATTATTCATTCGGACAATAGAGCTATGCCACCTACAATTCTCTTGAGTTGCGAGTCCATCAGCAAAAGCTACGGCGTAAAGCCGTTGTTTGCTGATTTATCGATCGGCTTGGCCGAAGGCGATCATGTCGGTTTGGTCGGACCTAACGGCTCCGGCAAATCGACCTTGCTGAAGATCATGGCAGGGCTCGAAGAACCGGATGAGGGCACCCGATCGATGCGCCGGCAGCTCCGCATCGGCTATGTGCCGCAAGAACCGTCATTTGACGGAACCCATACGATTGAGGAAGTGCTTGCACAAGTTCTGATCGACGAAGGTCACGACCCCCATGACCATAGTGGTCGCACGTCGGCGGCGCTCAGCCTCGGGGAATTTCCCGCAACCGACCAGTCCATAGCCACGCTCTCCGGAGGATGGAAGAAACGCCTGGCCATCGTCCGGTCGCTGATGCTGGAGCCGGACGTCCTCCTGATGGACGAGCCCACCAACCATTTGGATGTCGAAGGTATCCTGTGGCTGGAACGATTGTTACGGGCCGAAGCCCGCGCCTTTCTCGTCGTCAGCCATGATCGGCGCTTTTTGGAAGCCGTGACGTCGCGGATGATCGAGCTGAATCGCAGTTATCCCAACGGAATGTTCGAAGCCAAAGGGCACTATAGCGATTTTCTGGAACAGCGGGATGCCGCGCTGCACGCACAAGCCAACTATGAAGCGTCATTGGCTAACCGGGTCCGCCGCGAAGTGGAGTGGCTCCGGCGCGGTCCCAAAGCCCGAACGACGAAGGCCAAATCGAGGATCGACTCAGCCGGCCGTTTGATCGACGAGCTGAATAGCGCCGACGCCCGGAAGGACCAAGGCACCGCAGGCATCAACTTCACCTCATCGGGACGCAGGTCGAAACAGTTGGTGGAGGCCACACAACTCTGCAAATCACTCGGCGGCCGGCCCATTGTGAAAGATCTCGATCTGTTGCTCGGGCCGGGCCAGCGAATTGGGTTGCTGGGGCCGAATGGAAGCGGAAAGAGCACACTCTTAAAGTTGATTGCCGGGACACTCAAGCCGGACTCGGGTACCGTCACTCGCGCCGACAAACTTCGCGTGGTCACCTTCGAGCAGCATCGCGAATCATTAGACCAATCCTCCTCGCTCCGTCGAGCCCTCGCCCCGCATGGCGATGCAGTCGTCTATCAAGACCGCTCGGTACATCTCGTCTCCTGGGCCAAACGGTTTCTGTTCCGGCCGGAGCAGTTGGATCTCCCGGTTTCCCGCCTCTCCGGAGGCGAACAGGCGCGCCTCCTCATCGCGCGGCTGATGCTACAACCGGCCGACCTCTTGATCCTCGACGAACCGACGAATGACCTGGACATTCCAACGCTCGATGTGTTGGAAGACAGTCTTATGGAATTCCCCGGCGCATTGCTGCTCGTGACGCACGACCGATGGCTCTTGGACCGCGTCTCCACCATGCTGCTCGCGCTGGACGGCACAGGACAGACCGAATGGTTTGCCGACTATGCACAATGGGAATCCGCGCAAGAACGAAAGACCGAGGAACAGAATCGCGCGGCGACATCACGACCCTCCAAGGCCTCCCGCGCCGAGTCGGAGTCGACTCCAAAGGCCAAAAAGACAGGCCTGTCCTACCGGGAGCAAAAGGAGTGGGCGAAGATGGAGCAGAGGATTCTCCAGGCCGAGGAGACCATCGTCGCTTGTCAGGCTGCAGTGGAAGATCCCGCCATCGCTTCCAATGCGACGGCTCTACAAGAGCGATCCGAGGCGCTGGACGCAGCCCGCACAGCCGCGGAACGGCTCTATGCACGCTGGACCGAACTCGAGGGGAAACAGACGGAGTCAGCAGGCCAGCTCCAGTCCTGACAGGCAACGGGAGACACTTCTTCGACAGCCACAATCCTTCCCCGAATCTTGATCATCCGCGACCCGTCGCGTCAGTCCCCACGGACTTGCAAGTCAGAAACCTGCCCAACGCCACCGCCCCCCGTCGAGCACAGCTGAGTGGCTCGGCGCGAGACTAGCCGAGCTGAATACGGCTCTTGTTCTCGACCATCCATTGATCGAACGTCTTCAATGCGGGATTCAATGAGCGCGAAACGTCGAGATTGCGCGCCCCGCAGAAGACCGATTCAAAGTCACGGTTGAATTGGAACATGTTGCCGAGATCCTCGGCGCCAGGGAAACCAAAGCCACGGTATATCTCTGGCGTCACAGCATTATGGCGCACGATTTGGCCTAACGCCTTTGTCAGCGTGTTGGCCATTTGCGCACCGGTCAGATGCTCACCTGCAATGCCGACAGATTTGCCGATATACTCACGGCCCTTCTTGAAAATGCCCAGCGCGCATTTACCGATATCTTCGGCTGCGATACCAGGGAGCTTCTTGTCATCCATCGGCAACGTGAATGCCAGAATCCCATCCGGCCCTTTCTTCGGACCCATGCCGAAATGGATGAGATTGTCCCAGTAGAACGACGTGAGCAGAAAGGTCGTGGGCACACCGAGTCTCGTGAACTCGCCGTCGGCCTCACCCTTCGCGTCGAAATGCGGCACCTTATACTTCCCCATCAAGGTCGGCATGCGAGTATCGCTGAGCGGCACCCATTTGCGCGTGTCTTCCAGGGTAGACCAGATTACATGCTGCACACCGGCGTCTTTCGCCGCCTGTGCTTGATTTTTGGCCTGGGCGAATTCTTTCTCCGGTGATAAATGCTCCCAGAAGTTCGTCAAACAAAAGACTCCGTATGCTCCCGCGAAGGCCTTCGTCAGACTCTCCGTGCTGTCCAAGTCCGCCGCCACGACCTCGGCCCCCAGCGCCGCCAATCCCTTCGCCTTGTCGGACTTCATATTTCGAGTGATCGCGCGCGCGGTGAAGCCGCCATTTTTGTCGTTCAGGATGGCGCGGACGAGGCCACCACCCTGCGCCCCCGTTGCCCCCACCACCGCAATGATTTTTTTCTCAGCCATGATGCGCCCCCCTTCTCAAGTGTGCGATAACGAGTGACATAATTTAGCACATCGAAAGTCGGTGATGGCAGGAGCGCAAGAGGAGGCGTCTGCCCTGCGCCCTTGTAGGTCATGGCAAAAACTGTACAATGCACGCACATGCTCCCATCAAACTTGCTCTTCTCAATGATGCTCTTTGCCTTCGCCTTGACCACAGCCGGCTGTGAGTCGACCGACCAAGTCCTGGGGGCGGCGAAACGAGTCGCGTCGGGCCGGACCGGCCAGACCGTCATCGATCTCGCCGAAGGAAAAGATCCGGCACAGATCGCCAAAATGCGGCTCGACCAGTACACGCGCGATCCCGAAGCGCTGCTTCGGGATCTTCGCGAGGCGCAGAAGGACTTTGAAACCATCCTCGCTGCCCTCGGCGTGAACGTCGGGAAAACCTGGGGAAAGGACGAAGTTAAACTGCCCGAACAGAAAAAATATGTGAAGTACACGCAGAATTACAAGAGCCGGGCGATCGTCAACTTTGATTCGGGCGAAATCCTGGTCGAAACGCTGGATGATCAGGACCCTCGGCGCAGCCTCAAAAATGCCGTGATCACAACGATCCTGACCCCGCAAGATCCCCGAGCGGTCGATTTATTTTCCGACAAAGACATCATCCTCACGGGCGACAAGGAGCCTTA
>JBBRRM010000297.1:0-4177 GCA_038275915.1 Nitrospirales bacterium | reverse complement strand
TCAAGATCGAAAACGATTATGCAGACTCGAATCCTACCGGGCTGATCGGAAAGCAGATCCAGTATTGGGACCGGAAGTGAGAACCCTTGCGCTCCCTCTGAATGAAGCACGCATCTCGCTAGAGGAGTCGTTAGCTGGTATCGACCGGCGCGTTCTGTCCCTTAAATAAAGGGCCGCTTCATGGTGTCTCGTTGGGCGCAATCCCTCCGATTGCTTCTTAATCGATTCTGCGGGCATCTCGAGTTTGAGTCTCATAAGTAATTGATTATATTGCAATTAATTTTGTTTATTTTCGTTGGAATGTTCATGATATGATTTGTTCGCTGCTTTCTTCACGCTATGGGCTCTCCCCAAGGCGCAGAGGAAGTCGGGGAGGTGATGTGGCCATCACCTCCCCATTTTTTTGCCTCTTTGCTCTCTAGTGTCGATTGCTTCACCCTGCTGGCCGTCTTTTTACTGTCCGTTCCAGTCTTCTTCTGACCCGTGGACCCTTCGACTGTCCATTCGGTTTCGTCTGAGGCATCCATTTCCGAATGCACCGGGCGACATGGCGACCCTGCTTTCCATACCATGCTCTTGCCGATGTGCACCCTTCCGGTTGGATCCAGACACACTCGTCCTTCCACATATCGGTGACGGTCGGGTCGTCGAGCTTGGGGAAATTCAGCGGAAGATTGTCGCGATGAGTCAGCCGCATGTGAGATGCGACTCTGGTCTGAGGAAATTGAGGAGGAAGGAAAGGTGAGGAGGCGACGTGGCCGCCGCCTCCTCATGGTGCGGCTACTTCTTCTTCTTGGCCGCTTTTTTTGCGGGCTTCTTCTTTGCTGCTTTCTTCGTTGCCATGAGAACTCCACCCCCCTTCGGTGTCAACAGGTTGATCGGTGAGTGTGTGGTATATCAGAGTTTGCGCAGAGAGTAAATTTTTTGTGTCCAATATTTTTTCCGATGCGAGTGAGCAAGGACTGCGTTCCGGTCGTTTTGTGTAAGGTTGGATGATGGCTAGGCGTCAATCGTTCTTCGCTGCGTCCGCCGATTGGAGGCTGCTTCTCAAAAATCGAGACGTCGTCTGGTTGGTCATCGGGCAAGCCATCTCTCAAATCGGGGACGGACTCTCGAAGCTGGCACTGTTGTGGTTCGTCTACGATCTCACCGGATCGGCCCTGGAAATGATAATGATCGGAATCTTACAGACGATTCCACCACTCGTCTTCGGTCCGTTCGTCGGCGTGCTGCTGGATCGGGTGCCGAAGCGCTCGGCCATGATCGTCATCGACTCGGTCAGGGCGGGACTTCTGGCGTTCATCCTGACGATGTATTGGATGGGACTGTTGACGCTGCCATGGCTGTACGTGCTCGTATTTATTACGGCGATGTTTTCCATGGCGTTCGGTCCCGCGCTCAACGCGATGGAGCCTCAGTTGGTTCCATCCAGCCAATTGACCCAGATCAACGCGCTCGATCAGGGCACGATGACAATCGGTCAATTGTTGGGCCCCGCCATGAGTGGCATGCTCATCGCATTCATCGGTGCTCAGAATGTGCTCTTCGTGAATGCCGGTACCTTTCTGGTGTCCGCCCTCTGTAAGATTCCGCTGACGGTCAGGGAGAAAAGGCGGTCCGGTTCGGCCTCAGCGGGGCACGCCCTGCGGGATCTCTGGGAGGGATTTCAATTCGTATTCGTCGATCATCGGCTCATGCTGCTTCTGATGGCTGTCGTCTCGATATCGACAGCGGGAGCGACGGCGTTCATCTATCTCTTGCCCGTTCTGGCGAAAAATTATCTCCGGGCCGATTCCGTGGAGCTTGGGTGGCTCTGGGCGTCACTGAGTCTGGGTCTGCTCGTCACGACCTTGTGGATGGCTGTCGTATCCCAACGTGATTTGTGCCCCCGCCTCCGGTTGATTGCCGGCGTCCGCCCTCGGCTCGCTTGCCGTATTCGGGTTGACGATGACGACATCGTTTCCGATCCTCGTGGCGCTTATTGCCATGGTGGATGTCTGTTCTGGCGTGGTCAATCCGTTCATTTCCGCATCGATTCAAGAGCGGACTCCGAAGCACATGATGGCACGCGTGTTCAGCGTGTTTAATAGCGGCGTGCTTGTGGCGGCTATGGTGGGGATGACGGGACGCGGATGGATTGCCGATCGCATGGGACCGTCGGCCAGTCTTTTGGCGACGGCGGGCGTCGGTGCCGCGGCTGCCGTCCTGACGGCAGTTCTCATTCCCTGGTGCCGTCGTTTGCGAGCCTGATCTTCAACCTCCTTACCTGTCATAGGGATGGGGGCTGATTGATCTTCTACTGCGCGCATCCCTCCGGAAGGTCAAGGCTTAGGTTGAGGGTCGAGGAGATGTCGGGTTGGATAGACGCGAGTATCTCCAAGTTTACGTACTGTCCAGGCGTCATCAGATAGGGGAGTATCGCTAGGAAGATGGATTTTGTGCCGATGAGGCGGGAGGGAATTCCTCAGTCATTGCAATAGTCTGATTCGGCGTACCGGTGTGTGCCGCGCTGGCCGGATGAGATGGAACAGCGTCTACGAACGAAAGTTGGCAACCGTCAATGCCTGATCAGGTCAGACCGACCGCACAATGAGGGCCTTATGCCGATGGACAGGGCAATAGGGCCAATCTTGAACCGGTCCCGTGACCACGCGATCGTGGGGGATGTTCGCTTTACAGGCGCTGCAGTACAGTAGAGCCTGTCCGCCTTCGGGCCGCGCGACAGCATCGAAATCGAACCGCTTCGATTCTCGCCGACGCCGATCATCAGAGAGACGTTCACCCGCGTGCTTCGTCGCCATTGATACACCTCACTTTAAAAATGGAGATGAACCTTTGCAAGTGTACCGAAGATGGCAACCGCTCTCAGACTAGAGAGTACCCTAGTTCTGGCGGTGAGTTTTCTTGAAATTTAATGGTGGGCGAGCCGGATTGGCGAGATGCCGTTTGGCGAGTTCGTCCATGCAGCAGTTCATAATTTCGGCTTCGTGACAACTGAGAGGCTCGCCTTTGGAGAACAGCTGACAGAGACCTTCACAAGCAATGATGAACTGTTGTACCTCTTTCTTAATCTGCACCATGCTTTTCTCCCGTCAGCGGTATACGTGATGAGAATATTTTCGAGGAGGGCTGAATTCAGGGTTTCTCTTGGCCTTGCCTCGGGTCTTCCAATTCTTGCTTGACGTCAGTTATCGGGTGAGCCGGAGCTGTAGTTCCCGATTCGAGTGAGCCTCTGTGCAACGGGCGGATCTCGACTTGGGTCGACTGATCAGGCTTTCCTTGCATCTCTTTCTGCTCGTCCGTCTTTTCGCCAGCTCCGCCGGCCACCATCGCCACCACAACGAGAAACGCCAGTGCGACTGCCACACCTTTTGTATCCACGGAGCGGCCTCTGCGCGGCAAGAACCAACTGCGATGCGGAATCACCGGGCTCTTCTGTTCCTTCATGCGTTCTTTTTTATCGAGTTCGAGCAGGCGAGTCTATCTGGGAAATACCCTAGTCGAAGAATCACTCTCGGAATGACCGAAGTCGGCTGCAGTCATGTCGTCTCGATGTCACGTTTCATCGATTCCAGAATGACCATAGCAGTCCCTTCTATGACTGTCACTCATCTCTGTAGAACTCGCGGAGGCTATCCTTCGCCTTTGGAATGAGCAGCATGGCACAGAGGGATAACGGGGCAGCAATCTGTCCCTCGATGCGGGCATCAGATGGCCGTCATCTATGTAATGGATGCGTCATATCTCTCGGAGGAACGGAATTGGAAATCGGTATTGCCATCGGCGACCTCGGGAGAGTTTCACGTCACGGACTTGCTGACGTTCGCCGGTGTAGCTTCTCCACTGAACTATGCATTCAAGAGGCCAGCTACGGTTATTGCTTGGTCGGCAGGGCAGGGAGCGATTCTTTGCGAGCCCAGTTCGTGGTGGTGACACAGATCCCCACTTCCTGAGCGGGGACCGGGACGTCATGAATAGTCACGAGCGCGCCGCCATGGGCGTCGTTGGTCCAGACGTGAATGGCCTGCGCCGGGCCTTTCGCCGAACTCACATAAATGGTGGTGTATTCGAGCTCGTTGGTGTCGGGAGATCCTATGGGGCGAAGAGTTCCGCAAGCAGGGCGAGGACATGTGGTTTGGTGGCCTCGTCGATTTTTCCGATTCGCTTTACCAGCCGG
>JBBRRM010000296.1:0-4190 GCA_038275915.1 Nitrospirales bacterium | reverse complement strand
CCATGTGACGGGGGCCGCTCCGCTTGATAGGCCGGGGGTCTTTCCACAGGGGGGAGCAACAAAGCTTTTTTTTCTTCCGGTTCCTGTCACGGTTCCATTCCAACATTCCGGTTTAAGTCACGGTTGCCACTGTGGCTCGCTGTTGCGGCCTGTATCTTGCCAACACTCTAACCGTATGGTGTTGCTCGCTTCCTGTTGCCTACTGTGTCACGGCGTAACCTGTAGGTACAATACCTAATCAGCCAGGCGAGCTTTAGGTCAGGACTCCAATAGACAGCATCGCGCAGACGATCGACCAGGTCACAGGGGAGGCTGACGGTCAGACGGACAGTTCGAGCTTGTTGTCGTTCCCCTTTGCTCGATCTGGAAGGAACACTTGTTGCGCCGTGGCGCTCTTTCTTGATTGAGTAGTTCCGAGGGGTTTGATCGGTTAGCGACATTGAATACCTCTCAATGTTGTTCTGAAATGAAGCAGTCCTGTCCCCTGACTATGGTCGGTTTCATGCCTGGGTGGGCCGCTGTCCGATTGAAAGGGGCCGCGCCGCTGCCAATAGGCAGGACGCGGCCCGGATGGCGGAAGCGCGTGGCAGTGGGAGGACTCCGGATGGGCACAATCCAGAGGTAGCCCCGCCTGCGTGACAGGTATTCACCCGTTGAGCGGGCACCCACCGGCATCTCGCTTCGCCAACAGACTTCCAGTTTGTGATCATTGGATTGGCATCCCACACATCGAGTCATATGTGGCTACAGCAACCCTCGTACCAGAGTCTTTTCTAAGAGGGTGGAGCAAGGTCTATGTCGTAAGTTGTTGTGTAAGCGACGTTAGCTAAGTGAATTTATGGAATGATATGAGGGGGAGAGGGTGTATCTGATCTGGTACGACCCCTATCCTTGGAGATACAGGCTGATTGGAAGGACGATGGCTACAAGCAGAGAAGAGCCTGGGATCCTGTAATAACTACTGATGGAGGTGTTTCATCGCGGCGGCACAGAGGATGATGAAAAAGCCGATCCAGAGTGCGGCTCGTTGGAAGGGGATCGCTTCGTAGGTTTCTTCTTCGCTTTCCGCTGCGTCATCGGACTTGAAGAGCACCGTGTAGAGAAAGAGCGTGAGAAGGGACAGGACGAGAAACAACTTGATGAAGAAGATGGTCAGATATTTCGCATGGTATTGGATTCCGGTGCCGGTTTGCGACGTAATAACCTGATTGACATAGTGGAAGTTCACGCCACCCGTAAAGAGCAGGACGACGAGGAGGATGCCTGCGACTTTCTTGTAACGCTGATAGAACACATCGGTGATCGGCTTGATCTGTTCCTTGGAGACCGCTTTCTTCAGCCCGGGGGTCACTGCCATGACGAGGAAGGCGAGTCCGCCGATCCAGATGACCGCAGCCAACAAGTGGAACCAATGATTGATAATCGGGATGAGGGTATTGAGGTCTGTGACGATGCTTTGAAGGGCGTCCATAGTGAGATCGTTGAGGTGGGAGCAGGAAGGGTGGAGAATTCGCGGACCGTGCAATGGTCCTATCCCTGACTCCTCACTCCTTGCCCTTTACGTCGAAATTGAAGACCGGTGCGTCGTTCCCGAATCGCTTTTTGCGGAGTTCTTCCATCAGTTCAATCGTGATCAGGGGAATGCCATTTTCGCGTGCGTGTTTTTCAACGCCCTTTTTCACCATGGCGCGCAAGAAATAGGGAATCCGGTTGAGTCTGGTTTCCGAGTCCGCATCCCACGCCACGTCGCTTTCTTCAGGCGTATTGAAGGCAACTTTGATCTTCTCGCCACCCTTCGGCGTATACAGACACCATTGATCCTCGTCCAGCCAGTCGCCATGATCGACGTAAGGTCGAGCCCGGCACCCGCCACAAATGTCCGTGTATTCGCAGTCGCCGCACTTCCCTTTGAGCTGCGGATAGCGAAAGGAGTTAAAGACGTCGGACTTTTCCCAGAGATCGACGAAGCTCGTCTCGCGGATATTCCCGGCCGACAGGGGCATGTAGGGACACGGGGTCAACTCGCCATTAGGGGTGACACGGGCGTAATTCGTGCCGGCGAGGCAGCCGCCACCCATATAACCAGTCGCTTTAGTAATGGGGGAGTTCGGATCTTTCTCGTAGGCGAGTCGCTTGAAGTGCGGGGCACAGCGAGCGCGGACGAGCATACCCTTGTAATTATCCTGACAGTTGACGAGGTAGCCGAGCACCTCTTCGTATTGTGCGGGAGTGATATCGGTGAGTTCTTCGCCTCGGCCGGTGCAGACCATGAAGAAAACATTGAGTACCTTGGCACCCAGCTGGTGCGCCCAATCGATTACCTCAGGCAGTTCCTGGTAATTCATTGGTTGTGCGCTGAAGTGTACCTGGAAGGCCAATCCGTTTCGCTTGCAGGCCTCAATGCCGGCGAGTGCAGCTTCCCACGCTCCGGGCACGCCGCGGAACTGATTGTGTTTTTGAGGATCGAGCGAATCGATGCTGATGCCCATGCCCATCACGCCGATCTCGACCAGGTCCTTCGCCATCTTGTCATTGATCAACATGCCATTGGTCCCGAATACCACCATGAACCCGAGCTTCACGGCGTGGCGCGCAATGTCGAGGATGTCAGGACGGACGAGCGGTTCCCCCCCCGTGATCACAAGGAGGCAGCCCTTGTTGACCTGGGCAATCTGATCGATGAGCTTGTAACATTCTTCGGTCGAGAGTTCGTCGTCTCCGCCGGCGGACTTCGTCGTCGCGTCGAGATAGCAATGGTCGCACTTGAGATTGCAACGCTTCGTGAGGTTCAGCGCGATGAGATAGGGCTTGAAGTCGTCGACGGTTCGGCCGTCGTAGGGCGCAGGAGCCGTGGATGCCGGAGTAACGAACTGCGTCACTTGTTGCTGGATGGAGCCGAGCGTTCCCGCCAGTGCCGGGAAATTGAGGACCGGCAGCGACCTTCCCATTAGTGCCCGGCCCCGGATTTCGACGAGCCGGTCAGGTTCGCGATCATATCCTTGAGGTTGCCGGTCTTCATGGCTTCCGCCATGTAGTCCTTGGCCTGTTCGATACCCTCGTGGGCCACTTCGGCTGTGATGATCATGACGCCGATCTTATCGGCATGTTTTTCGATGAGGGCACGGGTACACTCCCGCATAAACCCTTCAGGGGCCCGTTCGAGCCGCGACCGCGCCTCGGGGGTCCAGGTATAAAGAGAGACAGGTTCCGCCCCAGGGCTGTTTCCGTGTCCATGACCGTTCTCGTGCGCGTCGGTCGCGCCATTGGTGCCGTTCGTCGCAACGGCCACGGTGGCCTGGGCTTCGGTTGAGGCACCGGTTCCCTTGTTCGCGAAGATAGGGGTGTAGTCTTCTGAGGCCGCTTCCTGAATCATGGGGGCGGCATACTCCAACGTGATCGTGGTCATGCCCAATTTACGAGCGGTCTTTTCGATTTTGGCCTTGGCGCGCCGGCGTTGGAATCCGGCCGGGACTGCACGGATTCCTTCTTTGGCATCCTTCGTCCATTGCATGGGGACGTCATCATAGGCCAGGTCGGTTTCGATGGCGCCTTCGGCATTCGCCGCTGCTTCGAAGATGGTCTTATCGACCAATTTGAAGCGGTCGCCCTCCGCGGCACAGACGGGGCATTTCACGGGAGTCTCGCCCTTGCCGATGTAGCCACAGCCGTCGCAGACAAAGTAATTCTGGGTCATCCGATCCAGGTAGGCTTGCGTGTCCGCACTGACTTTCGGCTTTTCTTCCACGATCTCGGTCATCATGCCGCTGAGCGTCGAACCCATCAAATCCTTCGCCACGGCCTCGTCAGCCTGCATCTTGTCGCGATCGATACCCGCGGCATCCAGGCTGCCACCTAGCGCACGCATGGCGTCCATTGCGCCCTTCGGCAGAATGTGTCCGACGGCCGTATCGACCACCGTATTGCTGATGATGGTGTGGCCCTTTTCGATGGCATAGCGGTGGATGGCCGTCTTAGCGACGCCTCTGGCAAATACCGGGATCTTTTCCATCCGGCGGAGAGCTTCTTCAGTCCAGGCGATGGTGTATTCCGCCAATGTATCGATCGGCGGTACGTATTTCCGGTTTGAAACCAGGATGTTACAGGGCGCAGACCGCAAGAGATTTTCCGTGTTGCTCCCGATGTCCATATCCTCGTCGCTATGCACACCGATCCGACCGACAATGAGCAAG
>JBBRRM010000295.1:0-4192 GCA_038275915.1 Nitrospirales bacterium | reverse complement strand
GCTGTGCCGGTACCGATTTGATCCAAGGTAAATGGGGCGGTGGTGGATATCATTGCGCTCATCTCTTTTCCATCATGGCTGTACCGCTGTGCCATCTTCAGGCATGGCTGATACAATGCGCGCGTACTATAGGGATGCGGTTGTCTGGTTGTCAATCTGGCTGCACCGATCGAGTTTTTATTGACCGTACATCCGATGACGACTACAGTTTCTCCCAGTCAGGTATCTGATGACGCGTATGCCACTTAGAATCGGTCTCATCGGTGTTGGTCGCCATGGCAGCCGATATATCCACCATTTATTGCATGATCTGCCAGAAGTAGAGCTTGTCGCGCTCTGCCGAAAACGGATCGGAGAAAGGGTGCCTTCGCTCTCGACGTCCGAAATTCCTGTCTACGGAGACTATCGCGCCTTGATCGCCGATCCGAACGTAGAGGCCGTCATCGTCGTGACCCCTCCATTGCTCTGTCCTGAAATCTGTCTTGAAGCCGTGAAGGCGATGAAACCCATTCTGATTGAAAAGCCCTTGGCGCAGACAGGTCGCGAAGCACGAGCGATGGTGGCAGCGGCGGAAGAAGCAGGCTTGTTGTTGATGACGGCACAGACTATGCGCTACGACTCGACGATTCTTCTCTTAAAAGATCACTTGCAGAAGATCGGCCGATTCCGGTACGCCACCTTGACCAGCCGGATCGAAACGAAAACCAGCATCCAGGTTCCGTCATCGATATCAGCCCACCCCGGCGCGCTTTTGGAATTCGGAATTCACCTCTTAGATTTGTTGCGCTTTCTCACCGGCGAGGAGGTGGTTTCAGTCCGCTGCGAACTGGACCAGCTTCCATCTGTGGCACCCGATACGATGGCGATTGTGCAGGCTCGGATCGCCAGTGGCACTCAGTGCGTCCTTGATGTTGCCCGGGTGGCGGCAGGGAGGGTTGGAAGGACGGAGTGGGTGGGAACTCAGGGGCAGATCACTGCTGATTGGATTCACCGTCGAGTGACCGGTGTTATCGGCGACAGCGTTCCTCAGGACTGGATCGTCCCACCGCAGCATACGATTCTCGCAACGCTCCGCGCCTTCATCCATGCGATCGAAACGAACACCCCTTCACCCATCACCGGGCGGGATGGATGTCGCGCCGTCGAGGTAGCCGATGCCTGCTACCGATCGGCAGAACTAGGCGGGGCGTCCGTCAACGTCTCTTCGTTGTGCTAGGCGGATGCTGAAAAAGTCCGCCAGCATCGTTCTCGCATCGTTCAGACCTTCAACGGGGACCCAGCCGACTCACCACTCGGCGGCGCGCACAGACTTGGTGCTCCTTATTCGTCGCACCGTGCGCCCCAGAGGGTACGCCTCAGGTCTTCGCTCGCTGCGGCCTTGCTGAACGGATTTTTTGAGCATCCTGCAGGAATATCTCACTCTTATTTTATTCCCGGATATTACAATAGAAAGCTTGGAACCGCATACGGTTAGGTATTGGCGACGATGTGCGTATCTGTTTCTTCCACTCCCTCAATTTGGTGAATCTTTGTGATGACTACATCAGAGAGGGCACGTTCGTCCGCCACGCTAATGAATACAATAATGTCAGGCCGACCAAAGCAGGAGTGCGCTTGTTCGACGCCGGCGAGGCGTTTGAGGGACTGAAGCACGTCTTTCGTCCGCCCGGCTTTGACCTTGATCAGGATATACGCTTTCGTTGCCATTGCGTCCTCCCTATGTGGGTTACTGCGCGCCGCCCGGCATTTCCCGCCGCCGCTGCGCAAACACCTGGTGAATGTTCTGTTCCCGTTGCACGAAAGCACTCCGTGCCTTTCCAACGAGTTGCATGAGCCAGGCGAAGTCCGCCAGGCTGACGTTGAATTGGCGAAAGCCCGGGGCCAATCGCTCTCGTTGATCAATCACGGCAGCACTCCAATGTTCATCGAGCGCCTCGAGCACATCCGACGTCCAGCCTATGGAATGGAATCGAGACAGTCCTCCATCCCCGCTGGTGCCGCCCTTTGCCGCCAATGCCCGGCTTAGAAAAGCTTGCACGTCCGGATCGTCGCTTTTCATAAACACCGATTGAAATTGGATGACCACCTTGATGACGCGATTTGCCTCGGGAGTGCCTTCGGGTGGAAGCACGTCGGCATCCTGCAACATTGCGAGCACGGCCATGGAAGCGCCGATCGGTTGACGAGACGTGGCCCCACGGCCGGACACTTGGGCGAAGACCGAACTCTCGGCTCCCACAATCAGGCAAGCGAGGAGAAAACAAACACATATGGTGCCAGGTAACACGATGTCTGAAACGCATGCTGAGAAGCTTGATCTCATGCGGGACAGGACAGGCATGGGAGGGATTATACAGAAGGGGAGTAGGGGGTGCTAGCGCTCGACTTGGTGACATGCAACGGAAATATGGAACCATATTCATGCATCTCTTGCTGTTTCGGTTGAAACGATTCGACACGGTTCCTATAATCCACCAGCCCCGCGCTTTGCACTGGAGTGATCATGCTCGCAAAGGTTCTGAGTGCTGCACTCGTCGGTATCGATGCGCATCTGATCGACGTGGAAGTCGATATCGCCGGAGGGCTTCCACAATTCTCGGTCGTCGGTCTCCCCGACGCCACGGTGCGGGAGAGTCGCGATCGTGTGCGCTCCGCGCTCAAGAATACGGGCTTCCATTTCCCGGCAAAGAAAATCACCGTGAACCTCGCTCCCGCAGGCATCAAGAAGGAAGGGTCCGGACTCGATCTGGCGATTGCCATTGGAATCCTTGTCGCGGAAGAAATCATACCACCCCAGAATGTCGAAGGCCGGGTGTGTGTCGGGGAACTCTCGCTGGACGGGCACATCAAATCGATTACGGGTGCCTTATCCATTGGGATCGCCTGTCGCGCCGAGTATAGTTTGCTCCTGCCGGCTGAGAATAGCCAAGAAGCAGCTGTCGTGCAGGGCGTGACAGCCATTCCACTTCACACCCTTCCGGAGGCCGTGGCATTTCTCAATGGAACGGTTGCGCTACCCCCGGCTCAAGCTGACCGGAACAGGTTTTTTACGACTCGTCCGTTGGAGGATGATGACTATGGCGACGTCAAAGGACAAGACCATGCGAAGCGTGCCCTGGAGATCGCCGCAGCCGGGGGCCATAATCTCTTGATGGTGGGACCGCCTGGATCGGGAAAAACCATGTTGGCCAAACGTCTCCCGACGATTCTGCCCCTCATGGAACCGGAAGAAGCGATCGAAACGACCCGCGTCCACAGCGTATCGGGGCAACTACCGGCCAATCATCCATTGCTGACGGTCCGTCCCTTTCGCGCCCCGCACCATAGTATTTCCGATGCCGGTCTCATCGGAGGGGGCACGGTACCCCGGCCAGGAGAAGTGTCGTTGGCGCACAATGGTGTCTTGTTCCTGGACGAATCCCCCGAGTTTCGCCGTCCGGTGCTGGACGGCTTGCGGCAACCACTTGAAGACGGACATGTGACTCTCACCAGGGCCAGTGGCTCACTCCGCTATCCCGCACGATTCATGTTGATCGCCGCAATGAATCCCTGATAATGCAGTGATCTAGATGCGCGCGATATTCGGGAGAGTTTTGGCCAAATACCTCCAAAATCGTATCCTGGATCTTATGATGAATGTTCTCGCGCCGTTGGTCCCGAAAAGAAACAGCATCGGGCTTCAAATCTTCGACTTCCTCAAGCATAATTAAATAGCTAGGTAATCTATAGTAATTTTTAATCTAAGACGGCATGAGGCATGAATTGAGGGATACCCTCGCGAGAAATTCTCTATTGTGGTGAGAAGGAGGCGAGGGTCATGGCGCTGGGGACCACGCGTTTCTTTCCGCTACTGCCAGGTTCATCGTCATTTCGGCTCGCGCCAAAAAAGAAGCCATTTTGAAGGGATACCTTTGACGGTTTACACGCAGCCTTCTCATAGCCCATCACAAGGTCTCAGGTTGACACCCTCTAAGTTGCATGGATAAACTCCCCAGGTTTCGCCGCTCTTAATAGAGACTATGCGCTCAAGAGGGGCAAGTTCACCGCTTGATCTTTGTTGTCATTTAAGGAGGTTACTTGTATGTCCAAATCGTTGACCAAGTCTCAGATTGCTGACCACATGGCAGAGAAGACCGGATTGACCAAGAAGGCGTCCGTCCAAGCCATAGAGGATTTTGCCGCCTTGGCGTAC
>JBBRRM010000294.1:0-4206 GCA_038275915.1 Nitrospirales bacterium | reverse complement strand
CGCGTGATGCTCAAGGATTCGACGGTCAAAAACCTCAAGCGAGGGCTTCAAGCACAATACGAGCAAACCTTTGGTGCGGGCGCCGCCTCCGGTGAGGAGTTAGACCAGGCGAAGTATCGAGTGTCGCAACTGGAGAAGGGTCTTTCGATTGTCGACGGCACACGTTACAACGTCCTTGCCACTCTTGCAGAACTGGTGAAACATGTGCCGCGAGGCGTACCGCTAAACGTGCGAGAACTGACGATCGATGGGACCAACATTCACCTGGAGGCGGAAACGACGACGTTCGAGGCGGTCGAGAAGATCAAGCAAGCCTTCGTGGCGAGCGAGACATTTCATGATGTCTCCATTAGCGATACCCGCGTCGGGGCTGTGCCAAACCAGGTCGTATTTCGTCTCACCTATGCGGTGCAACGACCATGATGCAGGTGCTAAGGGAAAGATGGCATCAGTTCTCGCAACGCGAGCGCATCATGGTGGCGGCAGGCGGAACCGTGGTCGCGGCAGCGGTCGCCTTTCTCCTGGTCATCGATCCGCTCATGGCGATGATCGACAAGCTCGATCGGCAAGCGCAGCGGAAATTGAAAGACAGTCAGGAACTTACGCTCGTAGCGCAGGAATACGTGGCCAAGCAAGCGCGTATTGCCAAACTCGAGCAACGGATGCCGAACCCGCCGGTCCAGTTTTCTCTGCTGGCATTCATGGAAGAGGCAACAACAACCGCACAAATTCGCGATCGCATTGTCGGCATGCAGCCGCAAGCTCCGATTGTCGTGCAGGGATATCAGGAGACCGCGGTCGATCTTCGGCTGGACGGCGTTCAACTTCCTCAAATTCTGGCGTTGCTGGTTGCCATCGAACAGGCACCCTATGACGTGCGTGTTCATCATCTCCAACTGAAACCAAAATACGATAATCCGGTCAATCTCGATGCGACGCTGAGAATCGTGACCTATGCCAAGGTCTGATGAACGTGGTATTGCGCTTCTCCTCACCCTCCTGATTCTCACTCTGCTGGTTGCATTAATTCTGGAATTCGATACCGAGGCAAGGCGGGAATACCGCGATGCCGCCGCATTCCGCGATAACTTTAAAGCTACCGTGCTGGCACGTTCGGCTGTACAGGCCGCTCGTGGCGTCTTGCAACAAGACCTCTTAATCGACAAGCAAAAGGGACAGTTTTTCGACGCCCTCACCGACATATGGGCCTTTCCCATTACGAACTATGCTATCGGCGACGGCTTGTTGAACGCGCAGCTCGCAGATGAACGAAGCAAGCTGAACTTGAACGACCTGATGGCCGGCGGGGATCCCGCCGCCAGAAAGCTCAAGGTGTTCAGGGTCAAGCGACTCTTCGAACTCCTTCAGGTCAATCCGGATCTGGTGGACGCCATTGTCGATTGGGTAGATCAGGACGATGTGCCGGAAGCGACAGGTGCAGAGAGTCCCTACTATCAGACGCTCCGTCCTTCCTATCGGGCGGCTAATGCTCCGCTGCAGACCCTCTTAGAGTTGCGCCTGATCAAGGGAATGACACCCGAGATCATCGAGAAGCTCTCGAAGGTCGTGACTGTCTTTCCGCAAGACGGAGAAAACCGGGTGAATGTGAACACGGCCGATCCACTTGTGCTGCAGGCGCTGGATCCTCGAATCACACAAAACGTGGCCGCAGATATTATTCAAGGGCGTCCCTACAAGACCATACAGGAGTTGGACCGCGTGAGTAGTTTCGAGGCGATCGGGAAGGAACTCCGCCTTCAAAACCTCTATGATGTGAAAAGCGACATATTCTCAGCCCGTTTGCTTGTGGGCGTGAATGAAGTGACGAAGACCGCGACCGTGGTGCTTCGTCGCGATCCGACTAGTGGAAATGGCACAGTACTGTACTACCGCGTCCTCTAGCGCGTGTCATTCTGATCCAGGGCGCCGACCAAAGAGACTTCTGGCCCGCCGGGACTATCACGAAGACCTGCCTCCGTTGAAAGCTGGAATGCTCGTGCAGGCGAATCAATATAGGTAGGCTGCGTTCCCTCGCGAGGTCGTCCGGAGCATCTCACCGGCTGGGTCAGGGAACTCTACGATTTCGCGATCCCCTCGATATAGGCTTCTCTTCAGAAGTTTCAACAATTGCAGAAGGCAACCCTCGGGACAGGGAGTAAATTCCCTCCTTCAAGCTACTGTTACCAATTTGTCCGCGTATGAGGCTGCTGCAGTTTTGATTTATTCGCACCAGACAGGTTGAGGCAAAACCGTAAGCCAGATGGCAAACGTCCTGACGACACGGTGGCCTATTGAGCCGTCAGTTGGTGCGAGAACCGAACCCCGCCGCTGCCATCGATGATCGTCACGTCAAGCTTGGCTCCCCGTACAGTAACCTTGCCAAAGTTCATGAAGCCGCCTTCGCTGAACAACGTGGTTGGCTTGAATGCAGGGTCTGGCAAGAGGGGCGCCATGGATGCGCCGGACAGCGGTCCGCAGATGAACTCATGGAAATCGATTACCCCGTCGCCGTTCGCATCATAGGCATTCGCTTGCACGTAATGGACGTCTCCGGCCAACCAGACGACATTCCGAATCCGTCGTGAAAGAATGGTATCCACGATCATGCGTAACTCAGTTTGAAATCCCGTCCCGTCCTTTCCCCTCGCCCAACTGTCATTCCCCGGCATCGCCAAGCTCCCGCTCTTCGGGCTCGACAACGGCACACTGGTCGCGATCAGCTTCCACTTCGCCGTAGAGCGGGCCAGTCCATCCAGTAACCACGCGAGTTGCGCCTTCCCCAGCATCGTCTTATTCGGGCCATCCAGATCGGCGTTGCGGCTCCGATATTGCCGAGTGTCCAAGATAAAGAGCTCCAGATCGGCGCCATAGCGTAGTTGTCGATATAGTCGCGTCGGATCATCAGGAGGTGTGCGAATCGGCCAATACTCCAACAACGCCTGCCGCCCTAGAGGCATCTGAGGATCATGCCGGCCAGAAAAATTGTTTCTGACATCGTGATCATCCCAAGTTGCCCAGATGGGGACCGACGCAAAAAACCGTTGAAGTGCTGGTGATCCATGCTGGTAGCGATGCTTCGCTCGATACTGATTCAGGGTGGAGGCCGTAAACTCGCTGCCCGGGGCATTGGGTGGAGACGGGCACGTGTCATCGCCATAAATGAGATCGCCCAGCAGAATCGTAAAGTCCGGCTTCTGAACCCGCATCAAATCGAAAATCGGATAGCCGGTCTGTACGTCTCGACAACGATTTTGCCCCCCCAGGTCGGCGCTCCACAGAAACGTGGCGGGAGCAGACTCGTCCGACGAAGGCGCGGTCATGAATTCGCCTTGCGCTGTTCCCGTCGTGGACACAGACACCTGTGCTGGCTGAATTGTGCGGACATCATAACGATAGCGAGTCGCTGGGATTAGCCCTTCAAGTGAAACCTTCAGCGTAAAGTCCTGCTCCTTCTTGGTGGTGAACTGTTTGGTTTTCACTGAGGATTGTTGTTGCGCTCTTCCTAATTCAAATTGTTCCCAATTGTTGACTGTGGCGAAGCGGACTTCAACATCAGCCGGACCATCCGTCCGAAGCCAGACTAAAGCAGAGTCGCTGGTAACATCGCCGGTCGCAACTCCGTGGGACACCGCTCCAGTCAATGAAGAAGAGGCCTTATCGAACGTGCTACCTGGATCCAAGTCAGGATGAGACTGCGAGCTACAGCTCACCACCGAAAGCAAGAGGCCAATCGAAATCAAGGTGATTGCAGCGTTGGTAAACCGGAATTTCCTTTTGAGGTCCAGATCGCTTCGCAGCATAACCCGACGGCCTCCCTTGCAGCGGCTCCCGTTAAGAGAACAATAACAGAGACCGCGAATATGAAATGGATTGTACAGATACTGATATAGGCCTCTTTGTGTGGTGTCCCGTTAACATAACTCACCGCTATCTTCTGAAAGACAAAGACAAGGTTGGTGCAGATCGATAAGGCCCAGTTAGTTAACCGATGACAGACAATATGTTTGGTGTTCTAACGGGTAATATCCATCTGGCAAATTAGGGAAGTCACTGCTCGAGTAGCGGCCGGTTTTCCACACGTGCAAGCACCGAGCAACCAAATAGGGCGCCAGCCGCTGGACACCCTTAATGGTGACTCGTTGGGTTCCTTCCACGAGTCCCACCATGATGAACTCATTTCCTTGCTGGAGCATTCCAGGGTCTATC
>JBBRRM010000293.1:0-4262 GCA_038275915.1 Nitrospirales bacterium | reverse complement strand
TCAAGAAAGGAATAGCCCCCTTCCATTTGGGTTTGTCTATTTCAGCATTATGATCGATTGAATCAATAGAATTGCAGGACTGTCTATTCATACACGAGGCTCCTCGTTCAGCTCCATCATGTTCGAACTCGATCGTGGGTTGGGGAAGCGGGGCCATTCTACGTTATCCGCGCTTGACCTGAGAAGGAGAAAATGTGTCAAAAGTAAAAAAACAGTTCAGGAATCGTTCTGCGATGGATGCTGGGCCTTCACGTCAGACATTTTGTGCAGATTTTTGAGCTGAGCAGCCGTTTTCTTCGTCTGTTGCCGCCGATTTCGGTAGATCGGGGGGACGCGCGAGGATTTACGGTTCGATGTCTTCGGAGCTACGAATCGGAGCCGGGCAGATCGGGACTGGACTTTTTCTCAGTTCTGACGCAGTTGCGATTAGCCAGACTCCGTAGACTGTGTTCCCGGCGCTTCCAAGCTGGTGCGGCCGAGTGTGCCGTCACGGTAATCTGCCAAGAGGATCCTCGCTGCCTTGTCCCGGTCCAGTCCGCCGCCGCTCCTCGTCAGGAGGCAACCGCGCTTCTTGGCGATGGCATCGATCACGCCCGAACTCGTCAACCCGTCCACCGGAAATCCGTAGCGGGTCGTGAGCCGCGCAGGATAGCGCGCGAGCAGGATCGTGGCGAGAAACTCGGCGACCGCTTCGTCATCGACGACCGTATGGCCCACGGCATTCATCGTGGCGAGCAGGAGACCTACGTTCGGGTCTTCGATGGTCCCCCACAACAGTCCGGGAGAGTCGGTGATGGCCATGTGGTCGTTCAGTTTGTGACGCTGTTGGACCTTGGTCACGGCTGGTTCGTCGCCTACACGAGCGACGTGGCGCTTGAGAAGCCGGTTCATCAAGGTCGATTTTCCGACGTTGGGGATTCCCATGATCAGCATGCGCAGTGGTTTCACGCTGCTGTTGCGATGTGGCGCAAGCGGCAGACAGAGCTGAGGCACCTTGGCGGCATCGCCTGCATGGTGGCAGGAGAGGGCCACGGCCCTGACACCCGGTTGCCGGTTATAGAAGTCGAGCCAGGCCTGAGTAACGGCGGGATCGGCGAGATCGGCCTTGTTGAGCACTTTCAGACTCGGACGCTGACGGACCAAGCGGAGCTCTTCGATCATCGGATTGCGGCTGGCATCCGGTATGCGCGCATCCAGCACTTCGACGATGACATCGATCACCTCCATCGTCTTGGCCGCTTCTCTGCGCGCCGTATTCATGTGACCGGGAAACCACTGTATGGACATGGGCGGGACAGACTTTCTGATAGTAGGGATAAACGCCGGAGTGCGGGGCCATCATGGATGCGATGATCGCATTACCCATCCATCTTAGTAGGAATCCGCTCTCCATTGGAAGAAGACAATGGGGCCGAGGCTGAGGTCAAGGTTTAGGTTGAGCAAAAATGCGTTGGCTTCATCTCCTTAACCTTCCCATATGCTGGTGGCGTTTTTAGCATCCTGCTATGGGCTCTGCCTCGTTGACAGGTGAAACCTAAGTCGTTAGCCTACGAATAGTTCTGCCCTAACAATCCATTTCAGCTTAGCGCAGGCGTCTTGCTTCAGTGCTGTGGTTTATCTGCTTCCTCCCGGCAATGGGTGGAAATGCGGCCATGGCGTCTGGGCAAGCTTTGAACGGAACCATAGAGATGAAGATGCAGCAACAACCGTCTGTCGCAGCCCTCTCTCCGCACAGCGGATCAGGTCTGAGCCTTATGAGTATCGCTCAGCGGGAATGGCCGCTCCTGGGGAGCATCGCGACGGCAGCGGCGTTTCTCTTTTTCGGTCAACGGTGGCTGGCCGACCTGTCCAATCCGCTCTGGCTTGCGTTCCTCCTGATCTGGTTATTCGGCGTGGTGCTGTTCTCGGCTCTTGCGGTTGTTCGCCATGCGGAAGTTCTGGCCGTCAAGCTCGGTGAGCCCCTCGGGACGCTGGTCCTCACGCTGTCCGTCGCCGGCATCGAAATCATGATGATCGCGGCGATCATGTATACCGCTGAGGGCGGGTCGTCGTTGGCGCGGGATACGATGTTCGCGGCGGTGATGATTGTGATCAACGGCATGATCGGGTTGTCGCTCTTGCTCGGCGGTTTGCGGTATCACGAACAGACCTACAACCTCCAAGGCGCCAATGCCTTTCTCGCGGTGATTGTGCCGTTGGCCGTGCTCAGTCTCATCCTGCCGACCTTTACGACCTCATCTCCCGGGCCAACGCTCTCCCCTTTTCAGGCCATGTTTCACATCGTCATGTCGGTTGGGCTCTACGGGGTGTTTCTGGCCATCCAAAACCTACGCCACCGCAACTATTTCGTGTCGACTGATCCGGAGGAAGCCGCAGCCGGACCGCTACATGCGGAAGGGGAGGACTTTGGACTCCACACTGTGTCGTATCACACGCTTTTCTTGCTGATGTATCTTGCCCCGGTCATCATCCTGAGCAAACAGATGGCAGTGCCGATTAATTTCGCCATCCGTGAGTGGCATGCCCCGTCTGCCCTGGGCGGGCTTTTGGTTGCCGTGCTCATTCTTGGCTCCGGAGTCGCTCGGCGCGGCGCGTGCGGCCCTCGCGAACCAGCTCCAGCGATCCGTCAATGTGCTGTTGGGTTCCGTACTGGCGACGATCAGTCTCACCATTCCGGCCGTCCTCACCATCGGGTTCCTCACGAACAAGACCATCATCCTCGGACTTGGTCCGGTCGATATGACCATGCTGCTACTGACGTTGGGGGTCAGCACTTTGACATTCGGCAGATCACGAACGAATGTTTTGGTCGGGATTGTGCACCTCCTGTTGTTTTTGGCCTATCTCATGCTCATCTTCGAGCGGTAACACTGAGCGGTCGATTCACCTCCAGCGGAGATGATTCGGGGGCGCGGCCTGGCAGTGCAGAGCCCGGGGCCAGGCAGCGGGTCGTTTTGACGAGGACAAGGCGTCTGGAACTATGTCGCGGCGCAGGTCGACTCAGCCTAATCGGGCAGGTTCGGCGATCAGATTAAGCGATTCTACCGGCGCTCCGACTTCTTCGACCGCAGTTTCAATCTCAAACCGCTCTCTGCGGATCTCGCTGCCGATTCCATTGCGATACACCAACTCGTCCGTATCCAGATCATATTCCGGAATCTCGGCGCTCTCCCATCGCTGTACGAAGTAGTGGGCATAGAGGGTATAGAGGCCGTGGTCTTTGCTGTTGTGCCGCAGAACATACTCCGGCATGGTCTGGACGTCCAGATCGGCATGGTAGTGCTGAAGCCAGAGGTAATCGCCGAGGATGACCAGTTTGATCAAGGGCGCATCCGAATACAGTTTGAGTTTGACGGCCTTTCCCATGGCCTTCAGCCGCTTGAGGAGCTGGATGCTTTGCCGGACCTCTTCCCGAAATGTTTTCAGCGCGAACTCGGGATGGTTGATCGCCTGTATGCGCGCGCTCGCTTCCTGGCTGTAGGGATTCACCAGCATGATTCTGGCCCCCAGGCACTTGTCGAGGACCGACGACAGGTCTCCCACTTGATCCACAAAGGTGCTGTGGCCGCTTGACCCGATCACCGAGATGGTTCTCCCGGTGCCATGCTCTTCTTTGAGTCGCTTGATGTTTCGCTGTGCCCCGCGCGTACGCCGCGGAAAGAATGAGACGAGCCCGGCGCCCGTCGCCACCATGGCGAGAGTCCGGTCCTGCATGCTGCGTCGGAAGTAGTTGAGGCAGACGATCAGAAGGATCGCCACCATCATTTCCGCGGCAATGAGCGAGAACTTGTCATGCTCGACGCGAGACCAGAACGATAAAAAATGTTTAGCGCCTGCCGGAAGCAAGAGGGCAATGCCCGCACTCAAGGCGACGACGACAATGTGATAGAGACTTCCCGCGGCGTCGCGGAGGAGTGCTCGAACTGTTGACCCTAATTCATGAAACAACGATTCACCTCTTTGAATTGTAACGAACGACCACACGGCGATGTCAGGCTACCAATGAGCACGATGGGGGTGGTAATGCCTCGGCGGATGCTCAGCAGATGCAGGACGGCTGCGTGCGGACAAAAAAAATCGCGTCAGACTTCGTGTCTGCTGGAGGACTGCGGCCTCCGAGCATGGAAGGTCTTACGCGATGACATGTCACCCTACCATGAACATGTTGACCACGCAAGGAATGCTACGAAAGAGAATCGGGCGGCGCTTCGTGAGTGTGAGGGCCATGAGTGAGCGTCTGGCCATCATCACGGCGTGGATGT
>JBBRRM010000292.1:0-4263 GCA_038275915.1 Nitrospirales bacterium | reverse complement strand
GCTCCCTGTTGCGCTTCACCTTTCACCAACGATCTGCCGCCTGCGCCAGAGAGTCCGCCACGGCGCTCCCCTGGGCACATTGCTCCGCGTTCTGCACGTGCCGCGCGAAGTTCCAAAAGTTCACGGTCGGGAAAGGACGATGGGCTGATCATGCCGGGGTCACCGGAATCGATCCGGCCAACGAGCACGGGAAGGGTGGACGCGCCCATTTCATGTTCACACTCACCACCGCCGTCGCTAACAACCGCTACGGCGAGGACACGCGACCTAATGACCGAAGACTTTGTATTCAGCTCACGGCCGAAGAAAACAAGGTCGGGGCGGACGGCGCTATCTGCCGTTCTTCACCGAACAAGGCGTTGCCATGCTCGCGACCGTCCTTCAGGGCGATCGCGCCGTCCAGGCGTCAATTGCAATCGTTCGAGTTTTCGTGCGGCTACGCTGTATGCTTGACGCCCATGCCAACCTAGCTCGTCGCCTCGATGAGCTTGAGAAGAAGTGTTTCCGTATCGTGTTCGAAGCTATCCGCGACCTCATGGCTCTGGAACCTGTACCCCAAAACCGGATTACCCGGCTGATTCCGCAAGAGCTCCTAAGCCTCCACAGATCGGCGGTTCTTAGAATCGCCGGTCAGTTCGATTCTGACAACCTTCCGCCATCTTCCTTCAGGCTAGCCGCGAAAGGCTCCGGGTCACTTCGCGTCAGCAATGCCTTGGCGATGGCCAGCAGAGCCAATACCAATCCGAATGTACACACGATGGCCGCACCGGTCGGCAGATCCAGCTGGACGGAAAGATAGATACCTAGCGTCGAAACCACGGTTCCCATGGTCCAGGCAATCAGGTAAATTGACGTCGTAGTCGAACAGGTTGAAATAGGTGCTGACCGCGGGCACGCCGCCGACCGATGGCAACAGGACGATGGCCTCGCCACCCACCGCCTGGGCCACGGAGTTGGGCGTCTTGCTATCGAAATAAGGTTCCACCAGAATCAGCTTGATGTTATGCGTCTTCATCTGATTGATCAGGTCCAGGGTGTGCCTGGGTGACGGGGGAATCCCGGGCTTGGGTTCCACATATCCGTCCACTTCCAGTCCGAAGCGCGCGGCGAAATTCGGCCAGGCATCAATGCCGTAGAGCCTGGATACCCCGAAATCCTCCGGTCTGCGGATCAGGGCTACGTCGTTGTGGCCGCGCGCGAGGGAGAAACCAGCGTCCAGATTGGTCGACTCCGAAAGATCCGTGATGTACCAGGAACGGGAGTTCCTTAAGCGCATTGGCAAGGACGTCACCGAGGGGTTTGCCATGGAAATGATTAACGTCAAGCCGATCTGAAAATGCTGCGCATCCGGCACTTGCTTATCCAGATCAACACCGACAAAGGGGTGTTCGGGACGAGGCAGAATTTCGTCGACGGCCTGAACGTGATCCGCGCCGAGAACTGGGCCGGTAAATCTCAGCTCGTGCAGTCGATTATGTACGCCCTCGGAATGGAGGGTATGCAGGGTCCTTCCCACGCCGTTCCGCTGGCGCATGCCATGACGGATTATCTGGAATTCAAGGAAAACGGCAAGGATACGACGGCCAAGGTGATCGACTCGATGGTCTCCCTTGAAATTGAGAACGGTAAGGGAAAGTTCATGACGGTTCAGAGATCCATCGCCGGGAACCGCAATAAGAACCTCATGACGGTGTACGAGGGTCGCGCGATCACGAAGAAAGAGGCTTTGGGCACTGCGCGGGATTACTACGTCAGGGAAGGCGGATAGGCCACCAACGAACTCGGCTTCCACCGCAGGCTTAAGGACTTTATCGGCTGGGATCTCCCGATGGCGCCGCGTTTCAACGAGCCGGACTGCCCCCTTTATCTCGAGACGATTTTTCCACTGCTCTATGTGGAGCAGAAGCTGGGTTGGGGGAGGATTCCTGCCCGCTATCCCACATGGCTTGGGATCAGGGATGTGGGCCGCAGAACGGTGGAGTTCATTCTCGGGCTTGAGGCTTACGCGACCGCGATTGAGCGGGCGGCGGTGAATGACGGAGTCAAGCGTCTGAGACGGGAATGGGCGACCGCACGAACGCAGGCTGAGAGATCGGGTTCCGCAGTGGCCGGTATCGTTCGCGGTATTCCCGTCGAACCGATAGCGTCCTGGCCGCCGGAGATCTCTCCAACGCTTGCCGTCATGCGGGAATCCAAATGGGTGCCGATTGCGGAGTACCTGACAGGTCTCAGGGCCCGCTTCGCGGAGCTGCAAAACATCGAGGTTCCCTCGACTGCAAAGGCAGAGCCTAAAATCCGCGCCGAACTTCCGAAGCTTGAATCGGATCTGGCGTCACGGGAAAGAGCCATCGCTGCTCTCTACGAAAAATTCGAAGCGGACACGGCCGAGGCGGAATCACTGCAGCAGCGCCTCGACACCATAAACGACGATCTCCGGAAATACAAAGACCTTAGGAAAGTCCGCAGAATGGGGTCAGGCGATGGTCCCGAGGTCGTGAATGGTCACTGCCCCACATGCCATCAGGAAATGGTAGATTCACTTCTCGATACCGGCAGCAAGGCGGTCCCGATGACTGTGGATCAAAACGTGAGCTTCTACGAGGAGCAGATTCAACTTTTCACGGCGGTTCACAGCAACGCGATACATTCAGCGCAGACCGCAGAGACGGATCTCCGTGCCCAAAGAGGTCAGGTGGCGGAACTCAGGGACCGCATCCGGGATATCCGGGAAACGCTGGTCTCCGCATCGAGTTCACCATCCATCGAAGCGATATCCGAACGCATCCGACTGCAGGAAAGAATCGGCCGCGTCGACACGCAGCAGCAGATGTTCGACGAAAACATCGCCGAACTCGCCCAACTTGCGAGTGAGTGGCTGGATGTGCAGGAGCGGTTAAGGAAATTGCCCAAGGGGGCGCTGTCCGAGCGTGATGAGGCGAAGATAAACGCGCTTCAGAACTCGTTTCAGCAGCAGCTCACGCAATACAAAATGGGAAGCATTGCGGTAGCGGTGGTACGAATCTCATCTGGGAGCTATGAACCCGAGGTAGCCGGCGTAAACCTCGGCGCTGACGTTTCGGCAAGCGATCTTATTCGTCTGCACTGGGCGTACTTGCTTGGGCTTCTCGAAGTCGGAACGAAACCGACCGGCAACCACCCCGGCCTACTGATATTGGATGAGCCGCAGCAGCAGTCTGTTGAGGAAAGCTCTTTCCGGGAGATGCTGCGGCACGCCCAGAGCGAGAAAAACTGCCAGATCATCATCACGACAAGCCACGAACGGAAGACGATTGGCGCCTACCTGGAGAAGATCGGCACGAAGCATGTCGTGGAATTCGGCACTGAGCGCATCTTGCAGAAGATGTCGAGCTGATCAGGTTCTAACTCAAGAAGTGAACGTATCAGAGCATTGTCTGAGGCTTATTAACGCCTGCTTATGGAGGTGATAATCTGTTTCCAGAGATTGTCAACGCATAAGGAGCAGATGCTTATGGCCAAACAACAGTACGTGATCGATTGCAGCAAATTCCCGAGCGACGCGAATTGCGATTTAAAAATCACCGCATCCGACAAGGAAGCAGTGATCGATACCGCTTACAACCACGCCATCGGTCCGATGCACAAGAAGCGCCCGGCGAGGAATTACGTAACATGATTCGTCAGGCTGTCGAAACCCAATCCACCGCTTAGCCGATTGCGCTGGAGCGCCTTGCCAATCTGGGTGTGGCCGATTCAGGGGCTGCCGCGTCACCGAATTGGCCACGTGCGGTCTATACCTCGACGGCGACGGGGATCGCGCGTTTAACAGGGACCGCGATTACGGATTTTGGGTAACGTGGACCCGGGTCCGCCATTGAAAGGGTTCTATCCTTCTAAGGCCACGCATGAGGCTGTGGCGCGAAAAGTCTTCGGTGAATAATCCCATCATTTTACTTGGCGGGCTAGGGAGGATGAAAGCGTTCGTAGCCTGAGCGCAAGTTCTCTAAGCTCTTTATAAGGGTCGCCAACCTCGACTGTAATGAATCCCGCAACTGCTCGTTTTCGGTTTGCGACCAGCATCGAAGAATGGAACGGTACGTTCGTTCTGCGTTCCTGAGCGCACGTTCGGCGGCTTGGAGGCGTGATAACCGAAGTTGAACGTCAGCAACTTCGATGAAGGTTTGACATTCTTGGATTTCCAGCACAAGCGAATGGTGCAGTGTTTGAACATCATCATCCGGTCGTGGTGTTCGGCTTGGTGAACTCTGCATAAAGACCTTCGGA
>JBBRRM010000291.1:0-4282 GCA_038275915.1 Nitrospirales bacterium | reverse complement strand
GTCATTGGGTTTCAAGCTTGAGGCGTTGATGGTAGAACATCACGGACAGTGGTTGGCGGTCTCGCCATTGCGAGGCGTTGCCGATCGGCAACGTTTGAAGACGGCGGTAGCCGGCTGGGGAGAGGCGACGGTTGCCTATCTGGATCTCAAGGAAGAGTCCAACCGGCTGATGATGGAATATCGCGACAGGACAGTGCAGTTGCTCGGGTGGGGAGCATTGGCTATTGCGGTAGCCTTAGGAATCGGACTGAAATCTCTTCCGCAAGTCTGGCGTGTGCTCGCCCCGATTATCGCCAGCCTTGTCGTGGTGATAGGGATTCTGAACCTGTCCGGAGAATCATTGTCGCTGTTTCATGTCGCGACCTTGCTCCTGGTGATCGGGCTTGGCCTTGATTACGCGCTGTTCTTCAATCGTGCAGAGGACGATGGCGAGGAACGACGCCGGACAGTCTTTGGATTGCTGGTCTGCAGTGCCACGACCATTCTGGTGTTCGGGGTGCTCGCCTGTTCCACCATCCCGGTGCTCCATGCGATCGGCCTGACGGCAGCCTGCGGATCGTTGTGCTGTCTTCTCTTTGCAGGCGTCTTAGCCGAACAGGCTCCCCATGCCGCCTAACATACAGCCGATAAAGCCCTTGACCCTGACGGCCTATACCCTTGTCACGGCAAACGGCCGCGGCCTGGGCCCTGTTTTGCAGGCCTTGCGCGAGCGGCGATCGGCATTGAAGCCCTGCGACTTTGAAGATGTCACCCTCAAGACCTACATCGGACGGGCCGACGGGCTGGAGGATTTCTCGCTCGGGAATGAATTGGAGCGATTCGATTGTCGCAATAACCGGCTGGCCTGGCTCGGGTTGCAACAAGATGGATTTATGGTGGCGGTGGCGGAAGCGAGGCAGCGGTATGGCGCCCACCGAATCGCCGTCGTCATGGGCACCAGTACCTCGGGCATTTTGGAAACGGAACATGCCTATCAGGCGCGGGACCAGGCCGGATCGCTGCCCGCCTGGTATACCTCACGATATCGCTACACGCACAACATGTTTTCTCTGGGCCACTTCGTGCGGGCCTGCCTTGGATTGCGCGGACCTGCGACGGTGATTTCGACCGCCTGTTCATCGAGCGCGAAAGTGTTTGCGACGGCCGATCGCCTCTTGCGAGCCGGCTTGTGCGATGCCGTGATCGTGGGCGGTGTCGATAGCCTCTGCTTGACCACCCTGTACGGGTTCTCCGCGCTTCAGCTGCTCTCGACGAGTCCCTGTCGCCCCTGCGACGTGGATCGCGACGGACTGTCGTTGGGCGAAGCTGCGGGATTTGCGCTACTGGAATCCAGCGAGCGTGTCGGCCGAAGAGGTGCGGTTGCGCTATTGGGATACGGCGAAAGTAGCGATGGTTACCATATGTCCCACCCGCATCCGGAAGGGGCTGGAGCGATCAGAGCGATTCGGGATGCGCTGGCGCGTGCCAGTCTACAACCGTCGGATATCGACTATGTCAATCTGCATGGCACGGCGACCAGAGCGAACGATGCTGTGGAAGACAAAGCGGTTTCCAATATATTCGGACGCACGACTCCCTGCAGTTCGACGAAGGGCTGGACCGGGCACACGCTCGGTGCTGCGGGAATCACGGAAGCGTTAATCTCGGTGCTCTGCCTGAAGCACGGCTTTCTGCCCGGCACGATGAACTGCGAACGAATCGATCCGACCCTACAGAGCCATATTCTTCGTGACAATGATGTGCGACCGGTTCGACGGATCCTGAGCAATATTTTTGGATTCGGCGGCAACAATTGCAGCCTGATCCTGGGAACCCTCCGATGAAGGTGAGCATTCAAGGCATCGGTCTCCTGGCGGCGGGGCTCGAAGGGTGGGGCGCCAGTCGCGCAGTGCTGGCCGGGATCGAACCGTTTGCGCCTGTCGCTGTGCGCGATCCTGACGCGACCCTGTTGCCTCCGAACGAACGACGACGAAGCAGTGACTGTGTCCGGTGGGCTGTGCACGTGGCGCAAGAAGCGATCGTGCAATCGGGCCTCGACCCGCGCGACGTGCCCACGGTCTTTGCCTCCTCGGGGGGAGAAATGGGGGTACTCGATACGCTCTGTCGTTCCCTGGCGACGCCGGAGCGGGTGATTTCGCCGACGCTTTTTCATCAATCAGTGCACAACACGGCTTCCGGCTATTGGAGTATTGCCACGACGTGTCAGCAGTCAGCGACGGCGCTTTCTTGCTACGACGATTCATTTGCCGCTGGCCTCCTCGAAGCCGTCATCTTGGCCTGTGCAGAACAGCGTCCAGTGTTGCTCGTCGCCTACGACCTGGCCGTGCCCGCGCCGCTCAACGAAGCCCGTCCGATTACCACTGGCTTCGCCGTCGCGTTCGTCTTGGCTCCGCCGTCCGAGGGCTCTCTGGCTGCCTTGCATCTGCGTCTCGATGAGGTCCGTCAAGACGAACCGACCAATATGCAGGGCTCTGCCTTGGATCGGATTCGACAAGACAATCCGGCAGCCCGATCATTACCCTTGCTGAGCGCGATCGCCGCAGGCGGTTCACAGACCGTCAGGCTCAGCTTGCTCGATAGCCAGCAGCTCGTCCTGGACCTCGATCCATGCCTGCATTGACCAAAGAAGAACTAAACGCTCTCCTTCCCCATGCCGGGGCGATGCGTCTGATCGATCGGGTGGAGTCGTGGGATGCAACGACCATTCGATGTCACACGCAGTCGCATCGCGACCAAGGGAATCCGCTGCGGCATAATGCACGCCTCGAAACAGTCGCGGGGTTGGAGTATGCGGCACAGGCGATGGGTATTCATGTGGGGCTTCTTCATCGGACTCGATCGATGGACGGATTGATCGGTTATGTCGGAAGCCTGCGCGATGTGGTGCTCGGTGTAGACCGGCTCGACGGGTGTCTCGCGGAACTCACGATCGATGCGATGCGGTTGGTTGAAGGTGACAATAGCTTTATGTATCGCTTTGCCATTTCATCCGGTGGTCAAGACGTGATGACAGGCCGTGCCTCGATTTTCTTAAAGTCCCTGCACTCATGACGAAGAAACGCGCATTGGTCACAGGAGGGAGTGGCGCCATCGGCTCGGCTATCGCCGAACGACTGGCTGTGGACGGGTATGCCGTACTCGTGCATGCCCACCGACATCCTGAATCGGCAGAACAATTGGTCGAGAGGATTCGGGCTCATGGCGGATCGGCGTTGAGTGTCAGTTTCGATATTGTCGATGGGGGTGCCACACGCCTGGCGCTCGAAACCCTGCTGAAGGAGGGACCGATCCAAGTCCTCGTCAATAACGCTGGTCTTCACGACGACGCGCCGATGGCCGGGATGACCAGTGAGCAATGGAACAGGGTCATCGATCTTTCCCTCAATGGATTCTTCAATGTGACCCAACCGCTCCTGCTGCCGATGATCGGGACGCGCTGGGGACGGATCGTGTCGATTTCATCGCTGGCGGGCATGACAGGCAACCGGGGGCAAACCAACTATGCCGCGGCGAAGGCCGGACTGCATGGGGGCACCAAGTCGTTGGCATTCGAAGTGGCGTCACGGGGTGTGACGGTGAATGTAGTGGCGCCCGGCTTGATTGAATCCCCGGCAACCAGGAAAGCGTTCAAGCCTGAGCAGATCGAGACCCTTGTTCCAATGAAACGGGTCGGTACGCCGGAAGAGGTTGCCGCCCTTGTCTCGTTCCTTGTCTCCGAGCAAGCGGGCTATATCACGGGACAGGTCATCGGGGTAAATGGAGGCATGGCGTGAGGGGCATGATATTGGAAAGACCGCCAATGTTGCTCCCCCCTCAATCAGACCCTCGATGCCTGGGAAGGTTCTCTGAGGTCGAAAGGACTTCGAGTGGCATCTGAACGGCAGGCCAAGATGCGGGATCTTGCCCGTTCATACTGGATCGTCATCCCGGCCTACAATGAATCAGAGACGGTACGTGACATAGCCATGCGCGCCCGGCAACAGTGTGCGAACGTGGTGGTGGTCGACGATGGATCCACCGACAGCACATTTCGTGCGATTGCTGGTCTTGATGTGACTGTCCTGCGCAATGAAAAGAATTGTGGCAAGGCCGGGAGTCTCTCTCGTGGATTCGAGCATGCGTTGGCGCATGGGGCTATCGGTGTGATCACGCTGGATGCCGACGGGCAACATGCGCCGGAAGAGATTCCCTTGTTCGTGAAGCAGTCGTTGGGTGATCCGCAAGCGTTTCTTGTAGGCGCTCGCCGGCGTGATCAACGAAGAGCCTCGTTTAGTCGCTATGT
>JBBRRM010000290.1:0-4289 GCA_038275915.1 Nitrospirales bacterium | reverse complement strand
CTATTGGGTGTGCATGTCATGCTTGTCAGAAGTCTTTTATCGGAAGGTGCCGATGCCGGATTGTCCGACCTGCCACGGCGTTTCGACCTATGAGTCGTTCACACCAGAGGCGATTCGAGATTGGGGCACAGAGGATTTGATTGCCAAAGCTGATATTGCCCAACAGGCCGCTAGTCTTGAGCCAGTCCCTACAGTAGCGGTCAAGTCCGCCGACTAGGTTTTCACCACCCGCGGGGCTTCTCTCGTGCAGGAACCACGTCCATTTCTCATTGGAGGCCTGTGGCGTCACGGTGGGGCTGTCGTTCCGGTGAGCAATCCATTTACAGGACAGCTTGTCGCCGACGTGTGGAATGCGAACTCAGCCGACGCCGAGGCGGCGATACAATCGACGGTCGATGCCGCTACCGTCATGGGGGCCCTGCCGTCGCACGCCCGCTATCAGTTGCTGCAAAAAATTGCAGGCGGCGTCTATGACCGGCGTGAAGAGTTTGCCCGCCTGATGACGGCTGAAGCCGGCAAACCGATCGCCGACGCGAAGCGTGAGGTGAGTCGGGCGGTACAGACATTTACCATCGCAGCGGAAGAGGCGAAGCGCATTCCCGGCGAGGTCATCCCCCTCGACTGGACCCCGGGGACAGATTCTCATCTCGGCATCCTCCGTCGGGTTCCCATCGGGCCTGTGCTCGGAATCACTCCCTTCAATTTCCCCCTTAATCTTGTGGCCCACAAGGTCGCTCCGGCCCTGGCCGCCGGCAATTCCATTCTGATCAAACCGGCTCCACAGACACCTTTGACCGCATTGCTCTTGGGCGAAGTAGGCCTGGAGGCTGGACTTCCTCCTGGTGCGCTCAACATCCTGCCCTGTGACAACAAGGTGGCAGAAGAACTTGTCGTCGACCCCCGCTTCAAACTCCTGAGCTTTACCGGAAGCGCAGCCGTGGGGTGGATGTTGAAGGCTAAATGCGGGAAGAAGAAGGTCGTGTTGGAACTGGGCGGGAATGCAGGCGTGATCGTCGAACCCGATGCCGATATTGAGTTTGCTGCACAGCGTTGCGCAGTCGGCGGATTCGGTTACGCCGGCCAGACCTGTATATCCGTGCAGCGAATCTTTGTCCATCATTCCATCGCCGACCTCTTCACCACGAAGCTCCTGTTACAAGTCGCCCGCTTGAAAGCCGGTGATCCGGGCGATGAGTCGACGGTAGTTGGCCCATTGATTGATCCGGCTGCAGCCCATCGCGTGGAGGCGTGGATCGCGGAGGCTGTGTCGCAAGGGGCGCGTGTGCTCCTTGGGGGAAAGCGCATGGGCTCGGTGATGGAGGCGACCGTGCTCTCGCATGTCACGCCAACGATGAAAGTCTCTTGTCAGGAGGTGTTTGGACCGGTGGTCACTGTGACTCCTTACCGACACTTCGCCGAAGCGATCACGGCGCTCAACCAGTCCGACTATGGTCTTCAATCCGGGGTGTTCACCCAGAATGTCAATAACATCTTTCATGCTTTTCGGCATCTTGACGTCGGGGCGGTGCTGGCAAACGAGATTCCGACATTTCGGGCCGACCATATGCCTTATGGCGGCGTAAAGGATTCCGGGATCGGGCGTGAAGGGGTTCAGGCCGCGATGGAGGATATGACGGAACCCCGCATGTTGGTATTGAATCTCAAACCACCCGCCGGGCTCTAGCAGGATGCTGAAAAAGTCCGCCAGCAGCGTTCGCGCGCCATTCAGATCCTCACCGTACGGCAAAGGGTACACGCTTCAGCTCTTCGCTCGCCATCGTAGCCCGGCGTCTTGGACATGCAGACCATTGGATCTCCGTCCGGCTGGCATCATTTTTCAGCATCCTGTGAAAGAAAAAACGTCGGAGGATATTGCGAAGCTGCGCCAATCTTGGTACAACAGCGACCCTGTGCCTACATGAGGCTTAGTGTGGGCGTGCATTTCAGCTAACGAGGCGTCCGTCACCCGGCAGGTCGGACGAAGTAAGGAGAAGAGACGATGGTACCTACGCATATGTTTCTGACGCGAGGCGTCGGAGTCCACAAAGAAAAGCTGGCCTCCTTCGAGCAAGCCTTGCGTAGTGCCGGCGTTGCCTACTGTAACCTCGTCACGGTATCGTCGATTCTTCCGCCGAATTGTAAAATTGTCCCGCGAGTGCGCGGCGAAAAGTTATTGAACCCCGGCGAAATCACGTTTTGTGTCATGGCGCGCTCGGAAACGAATGAACGGAGCCGCCTCGTCTCGGCGTCGATTGGATTGGCGATCCCGACGGATCGTCGAACCTACGGGTATCTGTCTGAACATCATGCACATGGTGAAACCGATGAGGAGACGGGTGAGTATACGGAAGACTTAGCGGCGCAGATGTTGGCCACGACACTCGGTGTCGAGTTTGATCCGAACATCGCGTGGAAAGAACGGGAGCAAGTCTTCAAAATGGCAGGAAAGATCGTTCGGACTCTCAACATCACCCAGTCGGCTGTGGGGAAACCCAATCGGTGGACGACAGTGGTCGCATTGGCCGTGTTCATTCCAGAAGAGAATTTGCCGAAGCGGCGTCGTTAACCCTGCCGCGTGAGTATACGCCCATGACGCTTCCCGCCGGATGGGAAGGTATCGATCATAACTTCCTGGGGCTCGAGGAGCCCTGGTGCCATCCTGATCAGGCGGGTGTCTATGTCCTGCCCGCACCCTACGAACATACTTCCAGTTATGTGCTGGGCTCCGATCGAGGCCCGTCAGCCATCATTGAAGCGTCTCAACAAGTCGAGTTGTACGATGAAACCCTCCAGTGTGAACCCTATCGGGAATGGGGAGGGGTTGCCACCATTCGTGCACTCGCGCTTGACGGCAAGGTCGACCAACAAGCGGTGGATGCGATCGAGACGTTCGTCACGCCTCATGTCGGGACAGGGCGATTTATTGTCACATTGACGGGCGAACATACCGGCGCTCTTGGGGCGATTCGAGCTCATGCCCGACACTATCCTGATCTGTGTGTGGTGCAAATCGATGCGCATGGCGACTTGCGGAAGGCCTATCAAGGGAACCCGTATAGCCATGCCAGCGTAATGGCCCGTGTTGTCGACGACGGGTTGCCGTTGGTTCAAGTCGGCATTCGTTCGATTTCTCCCGAGGAAATCGATCGCATTAGGAGCACCGATCGAATTGCCACGTTCTTTGCTGCCGAGATTCTTGACCCATCCGGCCCCTACGAAGGCAAGGCGTCACGATGGGTTCCCGATGTCGTGAAGGCCTGTCGCGGGCCGGTATATCTGACATTCGACTGTGACGGACTCGATGCCTCTCTGGTGCCTGCGCTGGGCACTCCCGAGCCAGGCGGCTTGGGCTGGTATGATACGGTGAACCTTGTGACGGCCTTAGCCAACGGACCGGGGATCCTCGGGATGGATATCAGCGAGATTGCCCCGATCGAAGGATTTGTCGCCCCCCAGTTTTGTATCGCCCGATTGATCTACCGCATGCTGGGACGGATCAAAGCGGGCCGTCGCGTCCACTGAAACGGCAGACCCTCCCTGTGACCGACAAACTTCGCATCAACAAATTTTTTACACACCACGGCATGTGTTCTCGCCGAGAAGCCGATCGGTTGATCGAATCCGGTCGCGTGACCATCAATCAACGGGTGGCCTGCCTGGGAGATCAGGTCGGTCCTGGCGACGTCATTGCGCGGGACGGTCAGGTGATTCCCTGGGGGACAGTCTCACTCTATATCAAGTATTACAAGCCGATCGGAGTGACGACGACCAGCGAGTCTCATGTGCCACGAAACATCATCGCTGAGATCGGCCATCCGGAGCGGATCTTTCCGATCGGCCGGCTCGACAAGGATTCGTCCGGCCTCATACTTCTCACGAACGACGGAGACATCGTCAACGAGATTTTACGAACTGAGTATGGGCATGAGCGGGAATATGAGGTGTCAGTCGATCATCCGTTCGATCAGACGTTCACCGACCGCATGGCTCAAGGAGTGGTCATTCTCGAGCGTCCGACCAAACCGTGCAGGATTGAACGACTCGGTCCCGCGCGATTCCGCATCATCCTCACGGAAGGACGCAATCGACAGATTCGGCGTATGTGTCAAATCTTGGGATACCGAGTACTCACGCTCCATCGTGTTCGGATCATGCATATTACGCTTGACGGATTGGAACCGGGGAAGTGGAGATTGCTCACCGGAGAAGAACGGGCACAACTCTTTCACGCTGTGGGACGAGGGAGTAGTGGGAGTGATGCGAAGAGAGAGTGACCTGGAAGAGATCTA
>JBBRRM010000289.1:0-4298 GCA_038275915.1 Nitrospirales bacterium | reverse complement strand
TTCATGCAACATCTCGACGAGTTCTTTCTTTCCCTCTTCGACCACTTCTTTCACCGTTTTATCCGGATCGAGCTGCGGTTCCTGTTCGAGCAGGCCGACGCTGTATCCCTTCGAGCGCGTGATCTCCCCGGTGTAATTCGGGTCGGTCCCGGCAATAATCCTGAGCAGTGAACTCTTGCCCGATCCATTGAGGCCCAGCACACCGATCTTCGCACCATAGTAAAAACCGAGATAGATCTCGCGCAGCACTTGCTTCTTCGGTGGATAGATCTTGCCGACATTGATGAGTGAGAAAATGACTTGTTTATCGTTCGTGGCCATAGTTCCTCTGATTAATGGGATGGGTCACAAGGGGAGGGCTCACGATAACAAAAGCCCTCGACACTTCACAACCGTGCGTTAACTCGTGTGCAACGGATTGTATCGGTACCCTGCCGGACCGAAGTCGGTTAGAAACCGAGTTCTTCCGACAGTCGTACTTCCGATTCATCGTCAATTTCCTCGAGGCAGCTGAAGCAGGGAAAGGGAAACCGGTCGATGGGTATCGCGCAGACTTCGCCGACGGACGAGTCTTCTATCGCTGGTCCCCCGCATTCTCTATGAATCAAGACGAGCATATCGCCCTCCTAACAGCTACGTTGAGCCCACTACGAGGCGTCGAAATGTATTCAGATGCTCGGGACTACTGAGTCGATGGTCCCCAGCAACGAGATGGAGTTCGACCGGAAACGAGGGAACAAGGGATCGTACCTGCTCGACGAACCGGCTGCTGCCTTGCGGCAGAATTACGCTGTCTTCCCGGCCGTGGAGAATGACCGTGCTGACCGGTCGAAGCCGGTCGAAACTCGTCTTCCAATAGGCCTCGCTCTCCTCGACCCACTTCCACGCGAGAGGGAAATCCCGATGCGCCGGCTCATCGTCCCAGGGCATCCAGCCGGCGGTGCGCCACGCATGGTGCCGCTCGCCGGAGATGGAACCGGCCCGCACTCCCATCATATTGAACGCGGGGGCAATGAGGACGAGCTTTTCGGCAATGGCATACTCTTGCGCCACGAGCCACGCAATCCAGCCGCCGAGCGAGTTACCCACTATGGTCAAGGGCGGACCGGCGATCAGCGTGCTGACAACCCCCCGAGCGTCCTGAATCCAATCGGACAATGTGTAATCGGTAAATGTGCCGCCTGAATCTCCACACCCGCGTACGTCGTAACAGCAGAACCCCCAGCCTTTGTCCTCACACCACTGTGCGAGTGCCTTGCTCTTGTTGCCCCAGCGTTTGGAGAGAAAACCAGTGATGAACAGGATCTGACGATCCTTCCCGATCGAGTGATCGCCTCGAATCGGCTTACCGTCGACACCTGCGAGTTCGAACGAGTGGAGGCTACTCATGTGTGAGTGACCGCCTTGGTAATGAAGGGTCCCAACCGTTGCAACGCCGTTCTTGGAATCTCATGGCCTCCGCGGAAACTGTGCCATTCCACCGAGAGTCCCGCCTGAGTAAGCGTATCCCGCAATCCTTCTGCGCCAGCGTACGGCAAAATTTCATCCTGCATGCCATGGCTCTGGAAAACCGGCACGGTTTTACGTTTCTGGAGCAACGGAACCCATTCCTGTTTGGCGAGGAGGGTTCCGGACAGTTGGATCAGCCCTCTGTAGGCTTGAGTTGATCGCAGCATCAGATCGCAGGAGAGCATCGCGCCCTGAGAAAATCCCCCAAGGACGGTCTTGTGCGGGTCGATACCGAACTTTTGTTCGACTTCTTGGAGGAAGGTCAACATCTGCTCCCTCGCTGGCGCGAGGCCCTTCGGGATCTCGTTTGAGAGATCGCGGGTCCGTCCCGCGGCTCGATCCTGTTCAATGCGCGACATATCGATGAGCCACCAGGCGCGTGCATCCCTTGGCCCGAAGCTCAGCGAGAGCGGGCCTTCGGGAAAGAAGAATCTCGTACCGGCCGGCACGTGCAGGACGTCGGCCAGCGGCACGAGGTCGTACCCTGGCGCACCGAAGCCATGGAGCAGGATAACGGCGGGACCGCTGCCTCCGCCCTTCCCATCTGTGCCGCCCGTGATCCTGGTCCGCAGACTCTTTAATTGTTCTTCGCGCATGAATGGGTAGTCCGTTATCTCAGATACAAATATTGCAACAATGCGACGACACCGTAGAGCGAGGACTCCACAACGGGCTGTTGGTAAAAGGGTACGAAGGCCCCTTTCCGGTTCGCCTTCACTTCGTCGATGATGTACTGGACCTGCTTCGCGCGAAGCTCATAGCCCTGCCCCAACCCGAGGGCTTGGAGCATTTGCTTACTCAGCCCGGCCAGGACCGCCTGCTTCGCGTGATCAGCAGATTGATAGAGCAACAAGGCCCCGCTCAGCGCCAGGAGGACATTCAAGCCCCAGGACAGCAACAATAAGATTGGATAGTTCCAAATGTCGAAGTAATCGTTGCGCGCGGCGATCATGATCAACAGGGCGATGAAGGGGTATCGGATCAGGCGATTGACCGCTTCCGTCCGACGGCTGATCAGGTCGATGCCGGCTAAGTACTTGAGTCTTTCAAACTCTGCCTTATTAGTTTCGGCCAATCCATACTCGCGCAAGTACTCCTGCTGTACCTGCTCCGACCAACCCCCACTTGAGGTGCTCACCCAACCGACCCACCGACGGCACAACATCACCTCGTCGAACACCGCGAGATTCAATAACACCACCAGCCCTACACTCACGAGCGTCATGATCACGTCGACTCGACAGCTCAGCCATCCCCGACAAGGATGGATCATCTCTTCGTTCACGACCCAATGACTCAGGGAAATCATGACTGCGCCGTAGAGCAGGAACAGGACTATGACGCGCGCTGTCCGCTGCAGCGGAGCTGCCGCCTCGAGGTACCAGGCCCAGGCTTGATCGACCGTGGTGGCCGTTCTGGTGGCGGCCGAATGATACACCCGTTGCACATTGGTCCAAAACGTCTTCAGGGTGAATCGTGAGCGGGGGTCCTGATCGATGCGAAATGAGAACTTCTCGGTAAGGAGGTCGCTGTTGTTCGTCAGATCGTGTGACCCCTTGACCAGTAATATGATGCTCAACAGCACCACAAGCAGCCGGAGCAATTCACCAGGCCAAATGCTCACACCTGCAGTCCATGAAAAGGGTTCGCCTTCATCGTGATTGGCCATGAGGGCTGTGCCGGCACCCATGCTCCAAAAGACCGCCGTCCCGACCAGAAGGAGGAAGCCGACCATGGTAAGCAGACGCCAGGAGCGCGAGACCATGAGCCAGAGTCGCTGATTGGTCCAGGCAAGCACCGTTCCGACAAACAGCCCGATCGCAACTACTGCCGTCATGGTGGTGCTGCTGGGCGTGATGCCCTGCTTCAACTGGCCATGATTGTCCGTATGCTCGAGGTCCGGGCGCAGGGGATGGATCGTTCTCACCCCTTCTACATCGACGACGCTTAAGTCCACGGCACCTTCTCTCCCTACTTCGAAGATCCGAGGATGTTCAGCCGCATCGTAGATTCGGTCTTCCGGTGTCAGCGCGACGTGATACCCCGCTGAGCAGGGCGCCGCCGGGTTGTTCCGATCGCCCGTTCCACGACAGGTTATGTGATTCACTGCCCGGAGCACGGCAAAGTAGGTGGCCGTTTGATAGCTGCTCCGAAACGGCGGGACGTCGTGCTGCAAACCACTATCCAACTGCAAGCCGAATGGCGAGGCGACGACCATGTTCCTGGTCCACTTATACTCGCTGGCGTGAAGGTGCCGTGCATCGAGGTCGACGGTGAAGAAGACGGCGTACGGAAAGGCCGGTCGGAGCGCTTTGAGAATCAGCACCGCGTCATAAGGGTCTGAGCCCAGGATGCCGATCGCTTTGGCGCCTTCTCCTTCCTCTTGAATCCGGGCGGCCAAGGCGCGGACATAATCAAGTTGACTAGTGCCTTCGGGCCGTTCCTGCTGCGCACCGGCCGCAGCATCCTTCGCTGACGCAGCGGTTGTGGGTTTTTCCCCACGCCCGGCTTTCACGCTGGAGTCCCCGGGCACTTCACCATCCAGGCCGCTGAGGTAGCTGTACCGAATGACGTTCAAGGTCAGAGATTCGTAGTCCGCCGGACGCTGAATCTGCAAATCGACCGCACGCGGAACCGTGGAACACCAGGACTTGATCGTCGTCGGAACTTGAATCTGCCTCAGGTCCGCTTCCGGGAAGGTCGCCACTTTCGCGCAAGCTGCCGCACGGAATTCAATGGGCAGCGCTCGACCATAGAACGAGTCCCACTCGCCGATGAGAATGACCGAG
>JBBRRM010000288.1:0-4314 GCA_038275915.1 Nitrospirales bacterium | reverse complement strand
TATGTACGTTGAGGGTCGGAGCGAAGTGAGAACGACCCTGGAAGGCTTTTTCAGCGACCTGTCTTGGCAGACTTACCGGCGAGCAGATATTGATCGATCCCTGCCGCCATCTTTCGACCTTCGGCAATGGCCCAGACGATGAGCGAGGCGCCGCGCTTGGTGTCGCCGCCGGCAAAGACGCCGTCGAGGTTGGTCATGAAGTTTTCATCAACCGCCACTGCACCGCGCTGGTCGTACTTCACACCGAGACTGTCGAGCAGGGGATTCTTCACCGGGCCGGTGAAGCCCATTGCGAGCAGAATCAGGTCCGCATCCATCTCAAAGTCGCTGTTCGAAATCGGTGTAAACTTGCCGTTCTCGAACTTTACCTGATTGGCATGCAGTTTCGTGACATGGCCGTTGTGGCCTGTAAACTTAGTGGTCGACACACTCCACTGCCTGTCACAACCTTCTTCATGTGCGTGCGAGGTGCGGAGTTGCATTGGCCAGAGCGGCCAGGGTGTCGAACCGGCGCGAGTCGGCGGCGGCTCCGGAAGCAATTCAAACTGATAAGCTTCCACGCAGCCCTGCCGGTGCGCAGTGCCGAGACAGTCCGATCCGGTATCGCCACCGCCGATGATGACGACGCGCTTGCCCTTTGCCGTGATCGGCTCGTCTGTGACGGGAATCCCCGACGTCCGCTTGTTCTGCTGCATCAGAAATTCCATGGCAAGATGCACACCTTTAAGGTCACGCCCGGGAATCGGCAACTCGCGTGGCTGCTCCGCGCCCATGGTGAGACCGACCGCATTGAACTGCTGCCGCAATTGTTCGCCTGTGAGGTCTTTCCCGATAAAAACACTCGTCTTGAACTCCACCCCTTCGGCCTTCATCTGTTCCAGACGCCGGTCGATAACCCATTTCTCCATCTTGAAGTCCGGGATGCCGTAGCGAAGCAGGCCGCCGATGCGATCGGATTTTTCAAATACCGTCACGCGATGTCCCGCACGCGCGAGTTGCTGAGCGGCAGCCAAGCCCGCCGGTCCTGACCCCACAATCGCGACGGTCTTCCCCGTTTTGGTGACAGGCAGAATCGGTTCGACCATGCCTTCATTGAAGCCACGGTCGATAATGTTCCACTCGATGATCCGGATGGAGACCGGATCTTCGTTGATGCCGAGCACGCATGCCCCCTCACAGGGCGCCGGACAGAGCCGCCCGGTAAACTCAGGGAAATTGTTCGTGGTATGGAGCGCCTTCAGCGCGTCCTGCCAGCGGCCACGATAGACCAGATCGTTCCATTCGGGAATCAGGTTCACGACCGGACAGCCAGTCGATCCCTGGCAGAAGGGCACACCACAATCCATGCAGCGCGCACCCTGCGTCTTGAGCTTCTCCTCGGTAATCGGCTCGTACATTTCTTTCCAATCGAGCACGCGCAACTCGACCGGTTTCCGCTTGGGGCCGTCACGGGCATATTTCATGAAACCTTTGGGATCACCCATTTTTTCTAGTCCTAAGAGCTGAGTACTGAGTGCTGAGGCCGTAACGACAGGCCCTACTTCCGGCTTTACCAATCATGCTTATTTGCGTGCGGCGGTTTTCTTCTTCCGTTCTTCCAGCACGCGCTTATAGTCTACCGGCATCACCTTCTCAAACTTTGGCAGCATCGTCTCCCAGCTATCTAGGATACGCTTCGCGTTCCGGCTGCCGGTATACATGAAGTGCGATGTGATCAGCTGATGCAGTATCTTCTTGTCGGCTGCCGTTTTCACCTTCTCCAATTCCACCATACCGAGGTTACAGCGAGACTGGAACTTGTCGAGTTCGTTCAGAACGAACGCCACGCCACCCGACATGCCCGCCGCAAAGTTTCGTCCGGTCCGACCCAGGACGACAACGACCCCGCCGGTCATATACTCACAGCCGTGATCGCCGGTCCCTTCGACGACCGTCCTGACACCGCTATTTCGCACTGCAAACCGCTCGCCCGCCATGCCGTAGCAATAGGCTTCACCCTGCGTCCCGCCGTAGAGCGAGGTGTTGCCGATGAGAATCGTCTCTTCCGGTGAATAGATCGCCTGCTTGGGCGGAAACACAATGATCTTCCCGCCGGACAATCCCTTGCCCAGATAATCGTTCGACTCGCCTTCGAGGATGAGCGTAATTCCATGGGACAGGAACGCGCCGAACGACTGCCCAGCAGAACCGGAGAACTTGATAGTGATGGTATCGTCCGGCAAGCCTTCAAGCCCGTACTTCTTCGCCACGCGGCTGGAGAGCATCGTGCCGACCGTGCGATTCACGTTTCGAATCGGCAAATCGAGAGTGACTTTCTGGCCCTTCTCCAGCGCCGGCCTGGAGAGTTCGATCAGCTTGTTGTCGAGCACGCCCGCGAGACCGTGGTCCTGCTTCTGCACACAATAGCGGGCAATCTCCGGCCCCACATCGGGTGCCTGCAAGAGTGGCGTGAGATCCAGCCCCTTGGCCTTCCAGTGGTCGACTGCCTTGTGTACTTTCAATTTATCCACACGCCCGACCATTTCATTGATGGTCCGGAAGCCCAACTTGGCCATGATCTGTCGCAATTCTTCCGCGACGAAGAAAAAGAAGTTCACGATATGTTCCGGCTGTCCGGCAAATTTCTTTCGTAAGGCCGGGTCCTGAGTCGCAATGCCGACGGGACACGTATTGAGATGGCATTTTCGCATCATGATGCAGCCTTCGACGATCAAGGGCGCGGTTGCAAACCCGAACTCCTCGGCTCCCAATAAGGTGGCGATCGCCACGTCGCGGCCTGTTTTCATCTGCCCGTCGGTCTCCACCCGGATACGACCCCGTAGATCGTTGAGGACGAGAGTCTGATGCGTTTCGGCCAGGCCTAATTCCCAGGGCACTCCCGCATACTTGATGGATGAGAGCGGAGAGGCGCCGGTGCCGCCCGAATCGCCGCTGATCAGCACTTTGTCTGCATGGGCTTTCGCCACCCCGGCTGCAATCGTGCCGACCCCCACTTCCGACACGAGCTTGACGGATACCGCCGCGTCCGGATTGGAATTTTTCAAATCAAAAATGAGCTGCGCCAAATCTTCAATGGAATAGATGTCGTGGTGCGGCGGCGGCGAAATGAGCTGCACGCCGGGCGTGGCATAGCGCAGCCGCGCAATAGTCTCATCGACTTTATGGCCGGGCAACTGCCCGCCTTCGCCCGGCTTTGCTCCCTGTGCCATCTTGATCTGGAGTTCTTTCGCATTGACCAGATAGTGACTCGTCACGCCGAACCGCGCCGAAGCCACTTGCTTGATATAGCTGTTCTTCGAATCCCCGTTGGGCAGCGGAATAAATCGCTCGGGGTCTTCTCCACCCTCGCCCGTGTTGCTCTTGGCGCCGAGTCGGTTCATGGCGATGGCCAGAGTCTCATGCGCTTCCTTACTGATCGAGCCGAACGACATGGCGCCCGTCGTGAACCGCTTGACGATATCCTGCGCCGACTCCACTTCCTCGACAGGAATAGGTTCCGCCAGGAACTTGAACTCGAGCAGCCCGCGAAGATTCGAACGTCGCTTGCTCTCGTCGTCGACGAGCCGGGAAAACTCGGCGAAGGTTTTCGGATCGTTGGCCCTCGTCGCGTGCTGTAGCTTGTAAATCGTGTCCGGATTCCAGTTGTGGTGCTCACCCTGGATGCGATAGTGGATCTCCCCCCCGAAATCGAGTTGTCGTATCGGTGCCGGCTCATAGGCCATACGGTGCCTGCGAAGCGTTTCCTCGCCGACGTCGCGAATACCGATCCCCTCGAGACGCGAGGCCGTGCCGGTAAAATACCGATCTATCAATTCACGGTTGAATCCGATCGCTTCGAAGATCTGCGCGCCACAGTAGGATTGAACCGTTGAGATGCCCATCTTCGAGAAGATCTTGAGCAGCCCCTTATTGATCGCCTTAATGAACTTGCCTTCCGCGGTCTGCGCATCCAACCCTTCAGGGAAATACCCATCGCGCTCCATATCCACGATCGACTCGAAGACCAGGTACGGATTCACGGTCCCCGCTCCATAACCGATCAGACAGGCAAATTGATGTACATCGCGCGGTTCGCCGGTTTCCACGATGAGTCCGACTTCGGTCCTCGTGCAGTCGCGGACCAGATGATGGTGGACTGAGGCGATGCCGAGGAGGCTGGGGATCGGCGCCCATTCTTCATTGACACCGCGATCGCTCAGGATCAGAAACTTGTAACCTTCTTTAATAGCCTGGGACGCCTGTCGACAGAGATCATCCACTGCTGCCCCGAGCCCCTCTGGACCCTCGGCCACTTTGAACAGCATCTTGAGCGTC
>JBBRRM010000287.1:0-4399 GCA_038275915.1 Nitrospirales bacterium | reverse complement strand
CTGAAGACACTGCGTCCCCACCTGCCGGTCCTCATCCTCAGCCACCACGCCGAAGCGCCGTATGCGGCACGCGCGTATAAGGCTGGCGCAGCCGGGTACCTCACGAAAGAAAGTGCATCGGAGGAGTTGGCGATGGCCATTCGGAAAGTGCGGGCCGGGGGGCGCTACGTCAGTGCTTCATTCGCCGAGCAGATGGCCGGGCATTTGACCGGGGAACTCGATGTCCTCTTGCATCACACCCTGTCTGATCGCGAGCATCTGGTCTTGTGCCATATTGCGCGCGGCAAGGCGGTTTCCCAGATTGCTGATGATCTGGCCCTCAGCGTGAAGACCGTCAGCACCTATCGGGCGCGTCTCCTCGAAAAACTCCAGTTGAGGAACAATGCCGAATTGATGCGGTACGCGCTCGATCAGCGGCTGGTCGAGTAGTGCTCGCTCCACGCGTCCTTCCGACACCGTCCAGACCCTTCCATGACTCGCTCGTGTCTGCAGCGCCATCCCGGCAACGATCCTCTTCCTCTGCCTCCTTTGTAGGACAAAAGCGGACAGAATTTTCCGCCTCTATCCCGCCTCACAATCAGACCGACGCGCATGCCCAAACAATGCAGCGGGCGATATCTTCGAGGTGAGGCACGGAATGGAACCCGTCACCAAATTGAGGAGCCCTGCGGTGAAAGGCGTGATCGTGGACGACTCGGTCTTTGTACGCGAACGGCTAGACACCTGGTTTGCCTTGAACGCATCGAAGGCGTGCGCGCAGGGTCGCCCGAACTCGCCGACCAGAATTATCAGTTCCGCAATATGGACTACCTCACGATCATGGGAACATCAGCGCGGGCAAAGAGAGGCTAACTATGACAGTCAAAATGGATATCACGCCAATCGTTCTAACAAGTAGGCCGTCAGTGCTCGTCGTGGACGATGACCCTGCTGTCAGGCGCCTGCTAGGCGTACTTCTGCAGGGATGTGGCTACCGCATAACGCTCGCCGCCGACGGCGTAGAGGCCCGCGCTGCAATTGAGACACAGGAGGTGGCACTGATTCTCTGCGATGTCCATTTGCGGAGGGAGTCGGGGCTCGCGCTGGTGCGGGACCTTCTCCGGCAGTCTCCCCATACCATTGCCCTGATGATGTCCGGTGACGATGAGCCCGTCCCTGATCACGGAACTCGGGACGCCGGGATCTATGGATATATCGCCAAACCGTTCGATGCGAAGGTTGTCGCGAAACGGATTGCCAAGGCCCTGTGCGGCCGTGTCTGGGTGGCGCACTCGTAAACGGGAATGACACTTTTCCTTGGCAACGGAGCCGTGAGTTCACGAACGCGTGAATAGACCAGCAAAGGGCGGGTATGGCGTTCAAGAGCGTCGTCGGAGATGCAGCTTCGCGGTATGGGTGAACCGCACCTCGGCGGCGTCAATATTCATGTCCCTCCGCCGGTCATGATGGCATTGTGGCTGCCGAAGGGCGAGAGGTGCCTAACAGATCTAACAAAGGAGGGAGCCTTTGATCAGCTATAGCTTGGAACCTGTCAGAGTACTGATTGTCGACGATCAAGAAGTCGTGAGAGTGGGAGTGCGGACTGTGCTCAGTCGGCGAGATGGTATCTGTGTCGTCGGCGACGCAGACACGGTCGCAGGTGCCATCAGTGAAGCCCGCCGCCTTCAACCGAATGTCGTCGTGATGGATGTCTGTCTGTCCGACGGTAGTGGGGTAGACGCCTGTCGTACCATCCGGCAGTCCTATCCCGCCACGCGTGTGCTCTTTTTTACGTCCTATGAGGACGATGAAACGGTGCTCGCTGCGGTCGTCGGCGGAGCGGCTGGCCATCTGTTGAAACATGTGGAGGCCGAATCGTTGGTACGAGCCATTCGTGATGTGGCGCAAGGACAAGCGGTTCTGGATCCGGCCATTACCCAGGCGCTGTTGACCCATATGAGATTGTAAAGAGAGAAGGCCTCTTGGCCTCAGCAGTCGGCGCTTTCTTCTCAGCAGCGGCGAATTCGTGCGCTTGTAGCCGGGAGGAAAACGAACAAGGAGATCGGCTCCTCGTGCCGGTGCTAGTCGAGGAGCTAATAGTCCTGGTTTGAACAGGCCTAGATGGTGGATGTTCGGCCCGTTGCCTGCGCTGTCGCGTAAGGAGCCGAGCGTGGCGGCGTCGATGAGGCGTCGGTTGAGGCTCAGGTTGGTTGAACGATAGGAGCATGATCATGAAGATGTCTTGGCTCAGCCGTCTCGTGGCGAATCTTCCCCACGGAGGGACTCTCGATGGGGTCACGTGGGAGCGGTACCACAAGAACATTCTGGCATTGCTCTGGTTCCATGCTGCGATGATTCCGCTGTTCGGAATTCTCATGGGAAGCACCCTGGGTCACAGCGTGGCGGCGGGCTTTCTGTTGTTCGCTATTGGGTGCGCGGCACAATCGAACAGAATGGGTCGGCGAGTCCGAAGCGCCATCAGTACGTTGGGCCTGATGACCGCTTCCGCTCTGCTGGTCCATCTCTCCGGTGGATACATCGAGACACATTTTCATTTTTTCGTGATGCTGGCCGTCATCGCGTTGTATTTCGACTGGATCCCGTTCATGTCGGCCTTGCTGCTCGTCGTGATCGACCATGGCGTGATCGGCACGATCGCGCCAATGTTGACCTACAACCATCCGACGGCCCAGCACCATCAGTGGATCTGGGCATTGGTGCATGGGGGGTTCATATTGGCCGAGAGCGCGGCGCTGCTCGTGTACTGGAAAGTGAATGAGCGGGCGCAGGAGAAGACCAAAGAAAGCGAGGCCAGGCTGCGCCAATTAATCGATGCGGCCCCGGATGCCCTCCTCGTGGCCGATGAAACGGGCCGGATTGTGCTGGTCAATCGCCAGGCGGAAACACTTTTCGGATATGCGCCTGAGGAATTTTGTGGCCAACCGTTGGAGATCCTGTTGCTTGAAGGCGTGAGACAGGCCTATGGACATCATCGGACGGCGTACTTCGCCAATCCTTGCGCCCGGCCGATGGGAAGAGGCCTTGAGTTAGTCGTTCGGCGAAAGGACGGCAGTGAGGTCACAGTGGAAGGAAGCGTGAGTCCCTTGAAGACAGGGGCAGGGACATTCGCGATCGCGGCAGTTCGCGACATCACTGAGCGCAAACGAATCGAGGCTGAAGGCCATGCCCATGCCGAAGAACTTGTGAAAAAAAATGCCGAGCTGGATATCGCCCGCGTCGAGGCTGAGGCAGCCACGCAGGCGAAGTCATCATTTTTAGCGATGATGAGCCATGAGATCCGCACGCCGATGAACGGGGTGATCGGCATGACTGGGCTGTTACTCGATACGAATCTTACGGCGGAACAGCGGGACCATGCGGAAACTGTTCGCCGTTCCGGCGAACAGTTGCTGGACATTATCAATGACATACTGGATTTCTCAAAAATCGAAGCCGGCAAAGTAGATTTGGAGGGCATCGACTTCGACCTCCGGACCTTGCTGGAAGATGTGAACGGATTGTTGGCGGAGCGGGCCTATGCCAAGGGTCTCGAACTGGGTACGCTCGTCCATGCTGACGTCCCCACTGCGCTGCGGGGAGATCCCGGGCGGCTCCGGCAGATTCTCACCAACCTCGTGGGCAACGCCATCAAGTTCACCGATCAGGGTGATGTAGTGGTGCGCGTCGGGCTGGATGAGTCGGCCGTCGTCACGTCGGAGGACTTGGTATCGCTTCGTTTCGAGGTGAGTGATAGTGGAATCGGGATGACGCCTGCGCAATGCGCGAACCTGTTTCAACCCTTCTCCCAGGCAGACAATTCCACGACCCGCAAGTACGGGGGAACGGGACTTGGTCTGGCGATTTGCAAGCAACTCGTCGAACTCATGCATGGCACAATCGTGGTCGAGAGCACGTCGGGTCAGGGCACCCGCTTCTGGTTCACCGCCGAATTGGTCCGCCAGAACTCCCCGGCCGTTTCGATACCACCCTCCGGAATTGTCTTACAGAAACGCCGGGTGCTGATTGTAGACGACAATGCCACCAACCGGACTATTTTGGAGCAGCAATCGTTGGCTTGGAACATGCTATCGGAAAGTGTGTCGGGGGGGGGACCGGCGCTCGAGCGATTACGAACGGCGGCTGAAATGGGAACTCCGTTCGATGTGGCGATTCTCGATATGCAGATGCCGGAAATGGATGGATTGGAGATCGCTCAGAGGATCAAGTCGGATCCGGCCATTGCCATGGTACGGCTCGTCATGCTCACCTCATACAGCTATCGAGGCGCAGCACAGGTCGCCCAGACCGCCGGGTTCGACGCATACCTGACGAAGCCGATCCGTCAGGCGCACCTCTACGATTGTCTCTGTATGATCCTGAACGGAGCGCCGGCGCTTCCAGGGTGCACCGTTCCTCTGAT
>JBBRRM010000286.1:0-4457 GCA_038275915.1 Nitrospirales bacterium | reverse complement strand
TACTCAAATTGAGATTGATGCGACTCTGATTGAATACACGAATCATCTCTTCTTGTGATACACGGCCTGATTCCCATCCACCTCCCCAGACGTGGACGTTGATGCCGGCCTGGCGTAGTGCGTGGATCACCTGCCGGCGATTACCGTGGGGCTGACCGACGAACATGACATCGTACCTCAATGGCACATCCACTTTGCGATACAACACGTCATTGCACCCCCACTGACTTTTGATGACGTTGCGATAGCCAAGATGCGCATACTTGGGCAGAGCGCTGGCAGCCGTCGTGACAACCCACTTAAAACAGGGCGCCCAATCACGGGAGTAGTTATCAAATCGCCAGTGATCGTCGCAAAACCAGTTCACGGTTGGAAGCCGGGTCTCAGTTAATTCTCGCAGGACCAATGGATCAAATTGATCAGTGAACAGTACCGCGAACAACAGATCTGGCTTCTCCGATGCGACGACTTCCTTCAGCCGTTGATTCATCCTGTCGCGCCCATGCTGCTGCATGAGCGTCATATAGTCGAAATACAGAATGTCATGGCCCATATGAAGGAGAGAATGATAAAAATTGCAATGTTCAAAACTAAGCCCTTGCTCCGGCTTGCCATAGTCATATTTCATCGCAGCATAAAGAATACGCATGACTATTCCATTATCTTCACAAACCTAAGGCCTCGGATTGAGCAGGTTGATACAGTAAGGTCATCCCAGGCAATCCCGTGTCCGTCGAGAGTGTGCGGTAGCGACCGGGCGCAGCGGCCATGGCCTCTGCAATAGCCTGAGATGGCCCAACGTTATAGCCCGACTCTGCAGACTGAAAGAACGTATCGTGCAAAAGAATGTTCGCCTCCGGCATATGCGTCATCACGCCAGTCAGTTCTCGTTTCACAGAGTCATGGTTATGGTCGCCATCAATGAAGACGAGCGTCTTGTTGGGCTTCCCGATGCGGTGATGGATTTCAAGGCAAACCGTGAGGCCGTCTCCTTGATGCAGCGTCACCTCACGCAACCCTTGCACTAACACCCCTCGTTGCTGGCCAGGGTGCTCCTGATGAACCATTTCATCAGGCAAATCCACCGAATGGACGTCGATGTGTAACCCGAAAAACTTCGAGGTTTCATAAAAGATTCTGGCAGATTTGCCAAGGTGGGTTCCCCATTCGACAATATGATCTGGCTGGAGCCTACAGACCGCAGATACCATCAGAACCAGTTCATTCAGAGGAAATGGATGGACACCGACTATGGGCACCACTGTGCCGACGATAAACTCCGAGACAATCCAATTGTTCACCTCAAACTCGCTACAATGGATATTCAGAGCCGGGCTGGTGATAGGGCTTTTGGCAGGAGCGGCCGGCTGTAGGCCCAGGAGCTGACTGAGGCTACGCATACGCGGCAACCTTTCGAAACACGATTTCATATTGGCTCGTAATTTTCTCCCATGTAAAACGAGCGGCCCAGTTCTGCTTCCCGACTCCACCTAGCTGACGAAGATACGCTCTATTTTTGGCCAGGCGTGACCATTGTTCCCCGAGTACGCTGGGGTCCACCTTGGTATATCCGCGCTCGTCTTGAGATGCCGGGCAGATGACGCCTCCACCAGTCCACTCAGCTATTTCGACAGCGTTTCCAACCGGGACAGACAGAAATGGAATCCCTGCCGCAGCTGATTCAAACAATACGAGCGGAGAGTATTCCACATACGACGCGAACACGAAGAGATCCGCATTCACATAGGCCTGAAGCAAGTCCGCTCGAGCAAGGTCCGTCAGCACAACCCGTTTGCCGGTGCGCTGATTGTGAATCTTGTCTATGACTGCCAAGAAATCGTCCTTAACGGCATTCTGGCTGCCCTTACCCACGGATGCGTACCTTCCAACAGGAACGCCCATTTTGTTGAGGACCCCGTGTCCGACATACCTCACCGCAGACACATATCCTTCCTTCTTATGCACTTCCCGCACTATTCGGCAGTATTCTCGCACCTTCATTCCTATCGATGGAACAACTTGTCGTGTTTGTCCAACCAGGCTTGCACCGGCGTTCAGGAGCAGCATGGCTGGACGCCCAGAGAAGTCGGCCCTTGAGAACGCCTCTGCTATTTCGTAATGCCCTTTCATTCTCGCCGGGCTTCCCACGGTCAGAAATAGAAAGTCCTCCTCGCACAAGCCATACCGCTGCCGGAAAGAGGAGTCAGGCGTGACACTAAACTCCACCTCACTGGCTCCATTTGGAATGATGGAGTAGTGTGGCAGTCCGTGCTGTCTGGCAAAACGAATGTCTCGATACTCGGACGCATAGAAAATGAGATGATCGAATTGCCTGAGGATCGTGGGCAACTCTCGAAAGTAGTTGACATAGTCTGGTTCAAAGAGGCAAGAGAACCCGCATGGGATGAAGACTTTCCCGCCAGCAATCATCGATAATACCGGCCACAGGGCATCGAAGGTCCATTGCTGAGCCGCTTTGATCATCACAACATCATAGGAGCCAGCCGTAACAAATCGCCGATAGCCGTCCAAATCCCCCTTCATCCCTCTGACAAGATTTCCCGAAATTGAGAACTCCTGAATATGAACGCCATTAAGGTCTTTGAACCTGCGACCCGAGATGGCGGTGGTTGCCACGGTCACAGAATGACCTCGCACCACTAGCCGCTCGGCAAGTTGTCTCATGACTTCCTGAACGCCGCCGACGCTTGGCGCATAAAACTCGCAGCAAAATAAGATCTTCATCTCTTGGCGTCTCGCAACTTGATCCATTGATCTTTGTTCATGGAAAACCAATCCCACGTTCGTTGGATTCCCTCGCGAAACGGGACGCGAATCTTCCAACCGGCATCAACATGTAGCTTTGTGCTGTCCAGCACATTGGCCTCGACATCAAATCGCCGTGCAGGCAGGGTTTCGATCAGCAGGGGGAGCCCAAGAGATTCGGCATGGGGCCGAATGGCTTCCAGCACTTCCCTATTGCTTCGCCCCTCCCCGCTTCCGATGTTGTAAATTGCCCCTGTCTGACCCTGCTCTAATGCCGCCACAATACCGGCGGCGACATCTTCAACATGGACATAGTCTCGTATCGTACCGTGAGCACCGTAGAGAGAAATTCTCTGCCGACTCAGAATTGCTGAGATCGCCGTCGCGATGAAGCCCTGCCCGACGAAGGGATTTTGACGCTCGCCGAACGCATTGGCCGGTCGAACCGTGACGACCGGCAGTTCCTTCAGTCTATGGAACATATTTCCGTACTTCTCGATGGCGAGCTTTGTCACGCCATAGGGGGAAATGGGGTTGGTCGCATGGTCTTCTGTGAGCGGGAGCCCCTGCGCCGACCCATACACCGTGCCTCCGGAAGAGATTACGATGATCCTCTGAATCGCAAACTCACTCGCGGTTTCAAAAAGTCCCACGGCGGCCGGCAAGTTGCTAAGAATGTCTCGAATTGGATCTTCTATACTGGTGCTGGGAACGCTTGCGTAGGAAAGGTTGATGATCGCGTCTACGCCGGTCAAAACCCTCCGGAGAGTCCCTTTATCGCCATAGTCTCCGACAACGTATGTGGCACTCTCAGAGAGATGGGTAGGTGCCGGACGTGTATCGAGTACTGTAACTTGTCGGCCTTGTGCCACCAGAGCATTGGCAACATGAACGCCGATGAACCCTCCGCCCCCGACGAGACAACAATGGTTCATAGACGTTGAGTCCCCATAGGCTCTTATCTCCATCCTGACACAAGTCGTCCGAAAGCCACAGAGACACCGTTGATATAGCGGCGAACCCCCTGGCTGTTCTTGAATCGATGGTAATGTGGCTTGATGGTAGCGAGGTGAGCTTGAGCTCTCTCATGGAGGACAGATCGAGGCCCATTACACGAAACGGCTAACTTGTCTGCGAGGCCCAGGACCAGGCGCGAGATGGCTCGCCAGCTGGCATGAGGGCTCACCCTAGCATATGTCGCATGATTGAGCGCCGCAAGATCATGGATTGACGAACCGGAGCCTATATCTCCCAGCAGCCACTGAAGATTTTCCACACTGATGTCGATGACCCGATTGCGAAAAGGGCTCACGCCATCGCGGGACATGCTGGTCGGAATTTCTCGATAAATGTGGAGGACTTCAGGAATATTCGAGACCTCCCACTTTCTAGAGAGTCGGGACCACAGTTCATAATCTTCGGGAGGTTGCCTGGAGGGATCGGTCGAATACATTCCGACGGACTCCAGAGCGGATTTTCTGAGCATGACAGAGCTATGGACAAATGGATTGTCGAAGAGAAGGTCGAACCTCAAGCAGTAATTCTCGGCCGCATGCCTGTGAACCCTCCCGGTTTTCTGTTTCCCGGAGACAATTTCAGCCCACGTTCCCACCAGACCACAATGCGGGTGCGAGACCAGATAACTCAGTTGCTTTTCCAGTCGCTGTGGTAATGACACATCATCCTGGTCT
>JBBRRM010000285.1:0-4459 GCA_038275915.1 Nitrospirales bacterium | reverse complement strand
AGGGCCATGGCTGCCAATGCCATCTTCCAGAAGGTCGCTGATAGTAGGATGATCCGCTATTTGGATATCGGTAACAGGTTCACGAATCGGGACGGCACTATTTCCAAAGAAATCATGCCAGACTTTTTGCACTTAGGCCCGAGTGGATACGAGTTGTGGGCCGAAGCGATCGAACCGGTTGTGAAAGACCTCATGGGAGAGAAGTAGAACAAGATCATTGGTACAAGACGCCTTTGTATCCCGTTGTTAGTTTTGCAGCATGCTGGTGCCATTCAGCTTACGGTTTTGGTCACGGTTCGGTCACGGTTTTGGTCACAGTTACTAATGTATCTCTATCCTCACTGATCGCATACCCGATGGCCTAATCCCCTGTATCCATAATGGTATCGTCGCTGTTTGTCATCCTTGGTCAGTCTCAGTCTTAGGTGCACGGAGTCGGACTTGTGGGCGAGGCAAGACACTCAATCTCTCAGACCTAGTTCCGCTCGGTACCAACCCTGAGAGCCAGGCATCTTTATGTGGACCGCCAACCGTGGGAGGGATCGAATCTGACTCCTCCCTTTGCTCCTATCCCATCATTGGCAATCGAAGCTACATCCACCACAGCCCAGACTTGCCGACCCATAGCCAGGTTGACCATGAGTCTCACTTCGTAATCCCCGCACCTACGTTTTAAACCTAATACTTTCTAGGTGCTTCCCTGGTTCCATGATAGAAGGGAAGGTATATCATTTCCAGAAGTCACGAACTGGTCGGTGAGTTCCAATCGAGGAGAGTATTGTGTCCCTGCCTGCCGACTCCCACACCGTGCAACCCGGCACGCCCTACCCCCTACTCCGTGTTCTGGTCGAATTTGAGGGGTGGGGACTTTCCAACAGTGCGATAAAAGGAGACGGCCAGACCACCGACCTTACTGTCACTGGATGCCGCATTGAGAGTAGTCAATGCGTCGCTCCCGGCATGCATCTGACCTTGCGCCTCCACCTGCCCGATCATGCGGAACCCGTGACAGTCACGCTGGCGCGAGTGCGCTCGTCGCAGGACTCCGTGTTTGAAGTCGAATTTGTTCATCTGCCAGACGACGACCAACGGCGTCTCAAGCAGGTGCTAGAGGCGCCTCACGAATACGAAGCACTGGCGATACCACCAGCTACTCTCAGTCCACAAAAGGGTCCATACACTATCCTGGTCGTTGACGATGATCCCGATATGCTCCGCCTCTGTGCCACCACGCTGGCATCAAACGAATTCAAGGTCTTACAGGCTTCGGGGAGCACGGAGGCTCTGGACTTATGTTTGACACATGTGGGGGAAATTCATCTGGCCTTGGTCGACGTCATGTTATCTCCGCACGTCCCTCAATTGATGGTCGAGCGAACAAGTTGGCCGCGGGTGCACGGGAACAAGCTCGTAAGGAATCTCCTGGCAAAGCGTAAAGGACTCCGTGTGGTCCTGATGTCGGCCCATTCCAAGGCAAAACTTATGCACAATGGCATTGACCTCGTTGGCCTCAAGGAGGTGCCATTTCTGTCCAAACCGTTCAGTCCCGAAAAACTGCTGAGCACGATCCGTCAACAAATGGAGAGCCAGACGCCTTCTGTTCTGCGTTAGCGGGCCCAAAGACCTATACCCGCCTAGGAATTTCTGTGAGGAGAGAAAGCCTTTTCTGTGAATCTTCAATAGACCACGGCACTGTCATACCTTTAACCTAGCCCGACCCCCTGTTTCAGAAGTAACGACTCAACAAGGCACTCCTCCCACCCTTAATTAAGCCAACATCAACACGCGGGTCTCATGCCCGGAGCCGCTCTGATCCCCAGTACCCCTCCCAAAGCTCCGCCCACCGGTCTTGCTCACAGCGCATGAAGTTTGGTCGTCAATCCTAAACTACTCTGGCTCAGCTGCAAGTGGCCTGACCGACTCAAGCGATCAACTTCGTGAAATATTTCGAACCAACTCAGTTCCGGCAAGCTGAGTATTAACTCATCCAAGGCACATTCAGGATGAATCTTCACCGCTTCAAGTATCTGGGCAGCAGCAGTTTCTTGGTGAGTCATAAGTCCCTCCTTGCTGTAAAGAGAAGGTAAGTCGGGAGGTGTGCAACTCTTAGTCCTGTTTGTAACGGACTAGAGACAACTGCTACGAGTGCGTAAGTGCAGGTAAGAACAAATGACGGGCACAAAAAAGCGGGCGATCTAACTCGTCCCAGGCAATCACGCGAGACTTATAGCACTTTCGCACGGTACATCAGGAGCGAGAACGCTCACACGGTGGCCCAGGCAGTCGCCGCCCCCTCCCTTTAGTGATTTCCCAAAAATCCTGGCAATGCTCACTAACCAAGGCTTAAGAACAAGCCGACCCCCTTTGGATGAGCATGTAACACCTGGGTCCCATACCCGGTACCCTCTATGCAAATGGGGGCGGTTCCCAAGCCTACCCCCGGTAGCTCATCCAGATGCACGTCGCATTTTGACGGTGTCCTACCGGGCATTGTGTAGTAACCACTCAGGAGGAATCATGGCCCTTCTTCCCCTCGTCGTAGGCGTGATGTTGCTGACTTCTATCGTCGGGTGTGAGCACAAACAACTTAACCAATCGAACAACATTCACTATGTTCAGATTCAGGAAACTGTTCAACCCGCAGTTTTATACGCACAGATCGGAGACGAAGTTCGTTGGCAAAACCTCAGCGACAAGGTCGTCCACATGCGGTTCCTCGGTTCTCCGAACTGGGAGATGGTGACGTGTGAGAGTGGATTTCGGTGGATGGGCCTCAGGCAGGATTCTGCGACGATCAAACCGAAGGAGTACGTGAGCTTATGCTTTTCAAAGCCAAATACGATTCAATTCAACGTCTGGATGGATTGGGAGAACTCGCAGGGCAACATTAGTCCTACGTGGACGGTTCATGTGGAGAAGGAGTTTAGGCGCACTGAACCCACCGGTAAGCCAGTGAAAACGCCTTTGCTTACACCCTTGGATCCCACCCGTAGCCCGTAAGCAATGGAAGTCCTCCAAGGTTGCTCCCCCTCAATTGAGGTCCCACGCCTGAGAGTGAAGAGTGGTAAGTCGAGAGCCTTTTTACTGCGTGTCTAATAGCTTGGGACCCAGGGTACCCAGTTCGGCATAAGAGGGTTGGAACAAGACTACCCCCCCGTACCCTAGCCCACGCCGGTAAGAGAATGATGAAGAATACTTGAGGCGAAGTAGGCTGCGTCTGGGGTGCAGAGGGTACGGACAAATGCCACTGTTTGGTCTCTTCCTGTCCGCCCCATGTGCCCTGTTCATGCGGGTTCCGCTGACTGCATAGCATTGCTTGTCCAACTCATAAACCGCGGGTCTCCCGTTCAATCAGGGACACCGCCACCAAATTTTCAAAAGCTTACGAGAGCTTCGCGGCCTCAAACACAGATTACCGCATAATCGGCAGCAGCCTAGGTGACACGAGGGAATGTCCATTGCTGAAGACGCCTCTACCTCTCCCTCTCCCCCTCTGTCAGAGTAGACATTGACGCCACTGACCCCGCCGGTATTATCAAAATTGATTATGACTCCGTTAGGCCGCCACGTATCTTCTTCGACACCAACGTCATTTTAGGGTTGAGCGCTTCAGATGAGGACGCGCTCCGACACCTGAAAGCAGAACGTGGTTTTCGCTTTCGCTTCCCGATGCAGAACTTTGTCGAATTGATGTCGCACCTCGGCGATGCCCAATCGAAAACAACCCGCAACCCTTTTATAGATATCGAGCAGCATTCCAACGCGTCTACAGCCTGTTTGATGGCATACTGCCTTCCGCCGAATCCGTGCTCATGCGCGGTATCGGCCTGAAGGAGCATACGGGAGAGGTGTGGATCGTCGATGGGCCATCGATCGAATACCAGGTCAAGGTGATCGCACAAGCGGACTCGCTTGAGGATGTGTTGAAGGTGGGCATAAATCCGGCCCATTACAAAGCATTGCGAGCAGTAGACGCGACGTCATTTCTTGGGGTCGTGGCCGAAGCGAGAAAATCTATCACAGACCCCGTCAAGGACTTCCCAGCTGGTGGGCACCTCCTCCTACAGTTCTATCGTTACTTGATTTTTCGAGCGAGCAGCGAAGCAATCCGTCTTGAAAAACTACCTGAGAACCAAAACCTCAGGGTGATCGCGTTTTCGAGCAGGCTGGGGGCAAGATGTTCGTGAGTCACTTTATGAAATTGCTCATTAAGATAAACGACGGGGCGAAAGATGACGCGAATGATTTCTACGATATCTGCAACTGCTTTTGCTGGCGGGCACCAATCTCCTTTTTGTCACCGAGGATCGCCCATTCTTTCAACACTATGTCGGCGCGGAGCATCACCGCGTTGTCCGGTGGAAGGCATTCAAAAGCGCTTAACATGCGGCCAATGGTATCGGTTCACCTTGCGTCACGATGGCGAAAATTTGCCCACCATCCAAAACGTGATCAAGCG
>JBBRRM010000284.1:0-4461 GCA_038275915.1 Nitrospirales bacterium | reverse complement strand
GAACGAGCATGAACCGCGTGCACCTGTGGCAATTGAGCTATGAATTTCGCGACCACCTCGGCCTCACCCTGCAGGGCGAAAGCGAACTTCTCGCCCCGGATGAAGCCGCTGCTTGGGAGCCCGGCAATACGGGCGCGGTTCGATTCGATCGCGAACGCTCGCAAGACAGCGTGTGGATCGGTCGGGCACCATGATGCAATGGATCAAAATGCTCATACTCGCCTTTCAGGCCATCTTTGGCGGTGCGGTCATCAGCGAGATCCCGCCGTTTCCAGGATGGTTCGAGATGGTGGACGCCCATCAGACGCCGTGGCTTGCCCCAACCGGGAGCGCCGCGGTCCTTGGTTTTTTCCTGATGATGTGTGGAACCCTTGCATTCCTCATGGATCAGGACGAGAGTCTGAGTCATGTTGAAGCGGAGGACGTCGAACGGAGCGTGCGCATGGGCGCTCGGCCGGTGGCCTGGCGGGCGACGTCGTTTCGTGTCGGACCGGGCGGCCGGACGTAAAGGCCCAGAGCAGTTTTCGCTCCGCGAATTGAAGCAAGCCTGGCGCAACGGTGGGTGGCGGGGCGAGTGGATCTGGCAACGCCGTTTCACCACCGCGATCGGAACATCACTCCTGGCGATTGGGATTTTTGGAATCGTCTTTACGCTGGGGCTGCCCCCGGTCATAGCGATCGCCGGCGCGGCTCTGCTCTATAGTTGCGTCATGCTTGTCAGGGGATTCTGGCGGGCATAAGATCCAGTCCTCACAACAAACCACAACCAGCCCCTGCTTTTCTGACCTATGGATCGAGACCAGATACTTACCTGCCTGCGTGAAAGGATTCTTGCCTTCGCGACATTACGTGTATCGAAGGATCGCGCGGAAGATCTCGTTCAAGACGTGCTGCTCGTCCTGCACGACAAATATGCGCCGGTGACAGAGCTGACCGAACTGGTTCCCCTGGCCTTCCAAATCCTGCGCTTCAAGATGCTGGACGCCCATCGCAAGTCGTTCAGACGAGGCGAGTATAATCAGGAATCGGTCGATGAACTCCCGCTTGCGGACCCTGGCGACGATCCAGCCCAGCAATTGGAGCGCAAGCAGACGGTCGAGCGGTTAGTCCAAGCGATGGATCAGCTAGGCGCACGGTGTCGCGAACTCTTCACATGGAAATTGGAAGGGAAAAGCTTCCCGGAGATCCAGAAACTGATGGGGCAGAACTCGGTGAACACCATTTACACATGGGACCTGCGCTGCCGAAAGCAGTTGTTGTCTCTGATGGGCGGATCGTGGGAATGACAATCAACAGGCTCCATATGCACGGCACGAGACACGCTTCACGTTTCACATTCTTTGGTGGCCATGTCTGAACATGAACTCGAAAACCTGCTCGGCGGATTCGCAGCCGATACGTTGACGCCTGAAGAGAAGCAGGCGCTGTATAATGCTGCACTGCAAGACCAACAACTGTTCAATGCCCTGGCCGATGAGCAGGCGCTGAAAGAATTGCTGGCCGATCCGGTTGTGCGCCGGAGACTCCTCGCTTCATTGAAGCAAAAGAGCGCATCCGGAGGAGGAGAGCATCTGTCCTGGTTGGATTGGTTCAAACGCCCGGCCGGACTCGTTGTCGCCGGTGGCCTTGTCGCAACTATGTTTGCTGTCGTACTCGGCACCAGGGTGTATCAAGACAGTCTCAAGCAAGCGGCGCCTTCGATCGCAACCGAAGATACCAAGGTCGGGGCGCCGACAGTTATACCTCCTCGAGCATCTCCACCTGCCCACCCCTCCATTCCTGAGCGGCAGCCAATAGCCAAAGACAACGACGGTCCTCCTACTGACATGGCGAAGAAAGAGGCCCTCAAAGGTAAGACCGCGCAGCCGGAACGATCCGTATCACCGAACAAAAACGGTCAACGAACCACCGCTGTTCCCAGCGACAGTCTGGATCGACGAACCGGACACAACGAGGGCCGCAAGCAGGGAGAGGCACCAGTGGTTGCGATGGGGAAGACAGCGGAGGTCACCGCTTTGACAGATCAGCAACTCGCATCAAGCGCTGCACCACCAGTTAAGGCCTCCGCTTCGGCACCCATCCAAGCCTCTGCCGGTACAGATGGCACCAGTGTCGTTACACCCAAGGTCAGCGCCCGGGCACTCTTTTATGGCGGAGGGCCAGCACGACAGGATGGACGGATCCTGGCTCAGGAAAGAGAACGAACGATGAAGGCTCCTGCCGAGGCTGCGCCCCCACCCAATCGGCTTGAGAAAAAAATGGATCAGTCCGTCCTCGCAGGGAAAGTGCGAGGCACAGCGACCGAGCTCATGCCGCTCGGACTCCGATACAGCTTCGTCGTTCGTGGGACTGATGGGCAGGATCGAGAAGTGGATGCGGCGAAGGCGATGAAGAGTACAGAGCCGGTGCGTCTCACCGTGGAAACCAATCAGGACGCCTACCTGCAAGTCTGGAAGACTGTTGGCAGCTCAACGCCTCAACTTTTATTGCCGGAGAAAGAAATCGGGCAGATTTCTCTGAAAATTTCCGCAGGACAACGGTGGAACATTCCGTTACCAACTGAAAGCGGACTCGTCACACTGACGGCTCGTGTCTCCCGGTTCCCGTTCGGCCCCATTACAAGGCAAGAAGCCGCCATGTTCAACCGACACTCTCCCAACCAACTCCAAGAATCCATCACTGCAAACGAAGTGACGGGCTCACAGGAGCAAGCCACTTATATCGTGAACCAAGTTTCCCCCTTGGCCGCCGAGCTAGCGGTGGAGATTCCCCTCACGCGCTAGATCAAGACGCCCGATCGCCCCTCTGTTTACGCCAGACTTGGAACGTTCGATACCGAGAGAATCGATTCTTCTGATCGTCCTTCATTGCTGGTGGTCTGTACAATCACATGAAGCAGGAAGTCGGGTATACCAATAGGTCCAGGCGATCAACACAGCCTGAAGGGGAAGCCGGAGCCACAGCCCAGGCGGCGTAGCCCACTGGAACAATTCAGGGTGCAAGGCCATGTGAAGATTCGCCGGAAAGACCGCGATCAACAATGCGATCAGCCCCCAGGCCGCCACCCAAGACCACCGTTCGAACAAAACAAGCACTCCCAAGCCGACTTCCACAAGGCCACTGGTGTATACCAAGGCCAAATGCCACGGCAGATACGGCGGCATGATGCTCACATAGAACGGCGTGTTAAGGAAATGGTTCGTCCCGGCAGCGATAAAAAGGGCGCCGTAAATGTAGCGGGTAATCTGCTTTGCTTGAGACATCGTGGAATGCGTGAACGTATCGCTCATGCGACACCATTCTCAATCACCAAGGGACCTGATCTCGATGGAAGGCTTAGGGTCTCGTAGCGAAGGCGCTTCTTAGACGCTGCAATTCCGCGGTAAGCCACTCCGCACTCGACACCATCTCGCGCCCCTCGCATTTCACTTGGTACGGGTTTCCGCTTACGCTGCTCGCCGTAGCGACACGGTCAATGAAGTCTTCTGTCCTATCGATCGACCCCCTATTGAGAACAAAGCGATATTTCTTTTCGAGATGAGCCCGTGCGTCCGAGGCACTGTGCCACGTTCCATTACGATATACCCTACAACCGGATCGCTCCACGTAATCCAGCAGATGCCCGATTTCCTCGTCGGCGATCGACACTGCAGTTGCCTGCGATAGAATTCCGGAAAACAGCATTGCCATGAGTACCGTCCTCAAGGATAGGACTTTCTTATTTTTCATCGGATATCCCATGCGGTCCACTATACCGCGTGACCCGAGCAAGGAGACACTGTATCCTACACTGACGAAGGAGACAGATTTAACCATCGAGTCCTGACAATGATGAACTCATCTTCCCCTAAACACTTCTCGATGATTCGCGAGTTTCATTTGGCCGACTTTTTCACCCTGGCTAATGCCGCCTGCGGGATGGGAGCCGTGTTGTTCAGCATGATCTATATGAGGAGCGGATCGGTAGATCATTTCTTCGCGGCCGCGGCCTTGGCTCCGGCAGCGTTAATCTTCGACGCGCTCGATGGCCGCATCGCACGATGGCGGCGCAAACATTCTGCGCTCGGTCGCGAATTGGATTCGCTGGCGGACATCATCTCGTTCGGGGTCGCTCCAGCGGCGCTTGGATTCGCCGCAGGCTTGCAGGGAGGGTGGGATGGGATTGCGCTCCTCTATTTTGTCTGTTGTGGAGTCAGCCGATTGGCTCGGTATAACATAACAGCCGAGAGCCTCTCAGCAGGCGGAGACGCGGTGGCCTATTTCGAAGGTACCCCTATTCCCACGAGCGTGCTACTGACCGGCATACTGGCTCTGATCGCGTGGCAGGGTCGACTGGGCGGGAACCTATACTTGGGCGTCTGGACGATCGGGCCCTGGGATCTACATCCGTTAGTCCTGCTGTTCGTCCTATCTGGAACCTTGATGATCAGCAAAACATTGCGCATTCCAAAATTTTAAGTT
>JBBRRM010000283.1:0-4468 GCA_038275915.1 Nitrospirales bacterium | reverse complement strand
TTCAACGCAGCGTCGAGAGTATGGGCGGGAGGGCAGATAACAATGGCGATTATGCACTACTTGACAGTGATTATGAAGCCACATAAAATGCCCCCGACTCAACAAGGGGGGAAATTATGTTCGACTTTTTTGAGTGGTCTTTGGTTAGAGATCTATGTCAGGCCCTAATAGGGTTACTTGGTGTTCTTATGGCTAAGGAAGCGCAATGGGTAAAAGACAATAATGGGTGGTTCATTGTGGGGTTTGTCATTCTGACCGCCATAGGCATTACGGCTGGACATATCAACGATCAGAAGGCTGACCTCACGCTATCTCTATCTCAGGATAAGCTCACTGATGCCTTGCGAGGCCTATCAGATCGAGGCACAGAGATGGTTGATCTTCAAAAGCAAAACTTCAAACTCCAGCAAGAATTGACTAAAAATGCCGAAATAGACAAATCTAAGGAGGCACAATTGTTTGCCGCTATTAAGGCCAAAGAAATGAAACATCGGGAAGAATTTCTTGTCCCATTGACGAAATTCATTGAATTCGCTGAAATCGATATACGACAAATGGTGAGCCATCAGGCGGGTGCCGTGGAAAGATCCAAACCGAAAGCCAGAAAATGGTGGACGGATGTTAGAGATCTTCTGTCGAAGCGGTGCACACCACAAATCGTTCAACGTTTTTTCGGCCCACTGAAAGATCCATATCGATCAGAGTTTCCAACTGATTTTCTGAATACGAGGGATGGCATTATCCAATTTTACAAGGATCGCATAGAGGTACTTGAGCCACTGTTGAATGACAGCGCGTCTTGTAACAGGTGAAGTGTTACTTCGGGAAATTGGGAAATGACAAATGTAATTGCACGTTCTTCGGCTGATAATTCATCTGAGCCCGCTTCAGCGACGACGAGCTCAGCATCCTGCTATGGCCGCGCCAAAGATGTCCTGGTTGAGCCGGTTGTTGTAGCGGAACTCAAATTCCGCCACATACAGCGGCAGATACTTTTTGCTGACCTTATGGAACGTGCCGACCACGCCACGCTTAAAGATAGACCAAAAGCCTTCAATCGTATTGGTATGCACGGCACCGACGACATACTGCCCGTCCCGATGTCTGATGACCTTATGCGGGTATTTTCCGTGAAGTTCCCGATACCCCGACCACTGATCTGTGACCAACAGGCTCACATGGTCGGCTACAGATTCATTCACAAACCGGTTCAACGTGTCGGTCTTGACGTTCGCAATGACGCGAGCGACTACGTTGCCATTACGCTGAATGGCCCCCGCGACGATAGATTTACCGGTGGACCCTCTCCCCCCGAAGTCTCCGCGTCCACCTTTGCCTTGATGTTTGTTCTTAGCCTTGCCACCGACAAATGTTTCATCGACTTCCACGATCCCCATGAGCTTGCGGAATCCTCCATCCTGCATGCCAGCTCGGATGCGATGGCACATATACCAGGCCGTGCGGTACGAGCCCATGCCGATGGTGCGATAGACTTGCAAGGCGCTGATGCCCTTCTTACTGGTCAGCATCATGTGGATTACGCGGAACCACGTCCGAAGCGGATAGTTCGTATTCTCAAACACCGTGCCGACCAACAAGGAAAAGCGGTATCCCGTTGTCGAGCACCCGGCGCACTGCCAATGATACGGACGACTCGGCAACACGTAGACGTTCTCATTCGCGCATCGCGGGCACTTCACCCCATCCGGCCAACGATGGCTAATCAAGAAGTCCTTGCAGGCGTCTTCATTGGGAAACAGCATATCAAAGTCTTTCAGCGTCATTTGTTGAATGCGTTTTGTCTTAGCCATGACACCCTCCAATCAACTGTCGATCGGAGAATAGCACGATGGAAACCCTTATGTCAAGTACGGCATAATCGCCATAACAATATGGTCAGAATAGCTCAGGTTTGAGAATTATGGTGATTGAGCTGAAGTAAGGTCAAACCAAAACTGCTCCATCTCCTTCAGCAATTTGGTTGGGTAAATTTTCTTGCAAGTGGTTAAATCGTCACACTGAACGTACGCAAGAGTACGTCCTGCGTTGGTTGGCGGGTCACGGGCAGTCCTTTCAAGAAATCATCCGGAAACAATGGAACTTTAGTGCTCAAGGTTGCATCGTCAGCGCAGTTGCGGTTGACCTAGACTAACCCCTTCAACGCATTGCTTGTTTTAGTCGCGCCGTCTTTTCATGTTGAGTAAATCTTCCATTCCCGCGTAAAATAAGGCGAAGTCGTGATCGCGTTAAAACACGGGTTCAAATCCCGTTGGACCACCACACCAAGCGCGCGTGTCGTTCATGGTTGCGTGAGATCGCATATCAGCAGGACTTCCGCACCCTCCGTCTGCACGGGTTTGGGATACCCCATCTCCTCGGAAGAGCTTTCACATCCATTCTCCAGCAAGGCGCCTCGCACGTTCTTAACGCGTTAGACATCCCAGTTGTGAGATCCATGTCCACTCAAGTGTGAGTCATCGCGCTCCGTCGTTTTCCTCTCCTGAATTGTCCTAGATCGTGAACAGGTCCATATGCGCGCACTGGGAGGCTGCGGTGAGAGATTTCTCGGGGTGCAACTTCGTTGACGCCTCTATCGTTGGTTGTGTATAAAGAATGCGCCTTTCCTCCATTGCCTTCTAAAATTGGTAGGTAGACTCTCCTTATGAGTGCACGCGAATTCCATGATGGTGCGCAAGATGGACTCGAAGCGCTCGAGCCTCTCGATCCGGAACAGATCGGGTCTTTCGACGGCCTACTGACCGCCATGAGAAAGACAGCCTTTGGGGGCCGTCGCTTGGGCGAGGCTTACGAAGTGCTGTGGGCCATGATCGAGGATCCCGACTGTTTTGTCGTATTGACTTTGTCCGGAGCGATGACCATCGCCAAGATGGGCAAGATTATCAGCGCAATGATCGATTATGGCATGGTGCAATGTGTTGTCTCGACCGGTGCGTTGATTGCCCATGGGCTGAGTGAGTCGGTTGGTAAAACACACTATCGGCATCATCCGTCGATGTCCGATGAAGAGTTGTTCAAGAAGGGCTACAATCGGGTTTACGACACGCTGGAGATGGAGTCCAATCTCAATTACGTTGAGCATGTCGTATCCCGAACCATGAAGCGGATAGATCATGATCAGTCTCTTTCTTCCGAGCTCCTCACTCGTGAACTGGGCCAGACGCTCGCCGAAGAATATGACGGTGCAGGCATTCTCAAAAGTGCCTATGTGAAAAAAGTTCCCGTCTTTATCCCTGCCTTTACCGATTCCGAAATGGGCCTGGATGTTGGGACCTGGGCCATGGGTCGAGACCTCGATCAGGCTCGAGCACAGGTCAAAGGGGGTAGTGATCTCGACGTGTTACGGACGATTCATCGGTCCTGTCCTTCGTTCAATCCGTACCTGGATCTCAACAGTTATGCGAGTCATGTCGTCTCGGCCAAACGGCTTGGGATCTTTACGATCGGCGGAGGTGTCCCCCGCAATTGGGCGCAACAGGTGGGCCCCTATATTGAGATCAGCAACACGAGGCTCGGCCTCAATGTCCAGCCGCCTCGATTTCAGTACGGTGTGCGCATCTGTCCGGAACCGGATTATTGGGGCGGGTTGAGCGGCTGTACCTATCAAGAAGGCATTTCATGGGGAAAGTTTATACCGCCGGAGGAAGGTGGACGGTTCGCCGAAGTGTTAAGCGATGCCACGGTTGTCTGGCCTCTCCTCATGGTCGGGTTGTTGGAACGCGTAAAAGCAAAGCGCGCTTCCGGCACATGATGGGGGCAAGCTGGTTCCGCACAGTTGCTGTGGTGTTGCTGATACTTCTGGTTCAGCTGTCCCGTGCAGATGCCGGGTCGGTCACGGATGACGGACGGATCAGAGGGCGGGCCGACGCGCCGATCACCTTAATCGAGTATTCTGACTTCACGTGTGGATATTGTGTGAAATTCTTCAAGGAGACCTTGCCTCGCTTACAGGCCAAATATATCGATACCGGCAAAGTCCGGTTTGTCTATCGCGACTATCCTCGGGCGGACCCGGGCGTCGGTGTTGAGGCGGCAGTGGCGGCACGTTGTGCCGGAGCCCAGGGTCGATATTGGCCGATGCACGATCGGCTTTTCAGCGAGGGAGGCCGCTTACACTCTGGATCGTTCAAAGGATATGCAAAGGCGATCGGTTTAGATCAGACGGCGTTTGCCAAGTGTCTCGATGAGCGTCAATTTCTCGAATCGATTTTTCAGGATCGCCAAGAGGCGAATCGGTGGGGATTTCATGGCACCCCCGGTTTTATCCTGACCCGAACGGCCGGTGGACCCACCGAGAAGGAGCCGGCCATTGCGATTCCCGGTGCCTTCCCGTTCGAGGAATTTTCCAAGGAGATCGATCGCATGTTGGCCTCTGCTCCACGCTCTCAGGAGGTTCCGACGGAACGTGAGGGCTCGACGGCGGTAGCACACAACAGTCAGTTCATCATTC